>JBOHKF010000374.1:0-4326 GCA_050729015.1 Rhizomicrobium sp.
TCCAGCATGTGGTCGAGAAAGCCGATTCCGGTGTCTATGTCACATTCCCCGGTGCCATCCAGATCGAGCGACACCGCGATCTCGGTCTCACGGGTTTTCCTTTCCACCGTCGCAGTGCGCATCCAAACACCTTTCGTCTCTGCCGCCCGGTAAGGCCGCCAACGCTTCTATAGCAGCGGGGCCTGCCCTCGTGAATCCGGGGCCTAAGGATATGTCAAAATCGGCATATCTTGTTGACCGTTCGCCGATTCCCTGTAAAGAGAGAGCTGTCTTTGCGGGTTTGATGACAAGGATCGAGGCCCATGGCGCGGCAGGATTATCTTTTCACTTCGGAAAGCGTGTCGGAAGGCCATCCCGACAAGGTCTGCGACCGCATCTCCGACGAAGTGGTGGACCTGTTCTTCCGCGCCGGCCCCCGGGAGCGAATGAGCCCCTGGGATATCCGGGCGGCATGCGAGACGCTCGCCACCACCAACCGCGTGGTGATCGCAGGGGAAACGCGCGGACCGAAATCGGTAGGGGTCAAGGACGTGGAAGAGGTGACGCGCGCCGCGATCCGCGACATCGGCTACGAACAAAATGGCTTTCATTGGCAGACCGCCCAGATCGAAGTGCTGCTGCACGCCCAGTCCCCCCACATCGCCCAGGGCGTCGACGCTAGCGGAAACAAGGACGAAGGCGCCGGCGACCAGGGCATCATGTTCGGCTATGCCTGCCGCGAGACGCCGGCCCTGATGCCGGCGCCGCTTCATTATAGCCACAAGATCCTTCAGTTGCTGGCGGGGGCGCGGAAATCCGGCAAGGAGAAGAGCCTTGGTCCCGACGCCAAGAGCCAGATCACCTTGCGCTATGCGGCAGGCCGGCCGGTGGAGGCGACCCAGATCGTGCTTTCCACCCAGCATCTGGATGCAAGGCAAACCTCCGAAGACATCCGCGAGATCGTCGAACCTTATATTCGCGACGCGCTGCCTCGGGAGTGGATCACTTCCCGGACGGTCTGGCACATCAATCCCACCGGCGCCTTCGTGGTGGGCGGACCGGACGGAGATTGCGGGCTCACCGGGCGCAAGATCATCGTGGATACCTATGGCGGCGCGGCCCCGCATGGCGGCGGCGCCTTTTCGGGAAAGGATTCCACCAAAGTGGACCGGTCCGCAGCCTATGCCGCGCGCTATCTGGCCAAGAATGTGGTGGCAGCGGGGATGGCCGATCGCTGCACCATCCAGATCGCTTATGCGATCGGCGTCGCCGATCCCCTCTCCGTCTATGTGAATACCCATGACACGGGCAAGGTGGACGAGGCGAAGCTGGAACGCATCCTGCCCCAGTTGATGAGTCTCAAGCCGCGCGGCATCCGCGAGCATCTGGGTCTTAACCGGCCCATTTATGCGCGAACCGCCGCGTACGGCCATTTCGGCCGCGAGCCCGATACCGACGGCGGCTTTTCGTGGGAAAGGACAGACCTGGCCGAGAAATTGAGAATGGCGGTTTGATGGCGGGGCGCCGCAAACGTCGTTTTTATCTCCGCTAGCGGACTGGCGCGCGCCACGCGTGGCGGACAGGGGGCATCCCAAGGGGCTGTTCGGCCGGCGCAAGGGGCCAAAATTGTCGGCCCGTCAGGCGGGGTTGCGCCAAAATCTTCTACCGGAAATCGCCTTCGATCCCGCCAAGCCGGCGCTTGACCAATTTCCGGAAGGCACGCGCGAACTCTGGCTGGAGGTGGGATTTGGCGCCGGCGAGCACCTTCATTGTTTGGCCGGAGAGCATCCCTATGCGGGCCTGATCGGCGCCGAACCGTATGAGGCGGGCGTCGCCAGATTGCTGGCAAAATTGGCGGCCGATCCCAGGCCCAATGTCCGCATCTATGAAGGCGATGGCCGGGATGTGATCCGGGCGCTGCCCAAAGGTGCACTCAGCCGGTTCTTCCTCCTGTTCCCCGATCCCTGGCCCAAGACCCGGCACTACAAAAGGCGCTTTCTGCAATCCGAGACGCTCGACGGTCTGGCGCGGGTTCTGAAGCCGGACGGAGAGTTTCGCTTCGCAACCGACGACAAATCCTATCTGCTGTTTGCGCTGGAGCGGCTCCTGGTCCATCCCGCCTTCCAGTGGACGGCGCAAGGCCCCAGGGACTGGACCGTGCGGCCCTCGGGTTGGCCTTCCACGCGCTATGAAGCCAAGGCCATCAAGGGACCGCCGGTTTATCTAGCTTGCCGGGTAAAATGCCTGGGACGGCAGTAATCGCGCCTGGTTGTCGGAATCGCAGAGCGCATAGTTGAAGCCTTTCTGGATCGCCCAGGCTCCAACCTGGCCCTTGTTGTCGAGGGCGAGGAAGGCCACTTGCAGCCCTTTGTTCTGCGGCCGTTTCTTCAGGATGCGCGATACCGCTTCCTTGCACGCCGTTTGCGGATCGAGGCCTTGGCGCATCAATTCCACGACCAGAAAGCTTCCGGCATTGCGGATCACTTCTTCGCCCACCCCCGTCGAAGTCGCCCCCCCCACCTCATTGTCCACATAAAGACCGGCGCCGATGATGGGACTGTCGCCCACCCGGCCATAGAGCTTCCAGGCCATGCCGCTGGTGGTGCAGGCGCCGCAGAGGTTGCCGTTCGAGTCGAGGGCCAGCATGCCGATAGTGTCGTGATTTTTGGCCGCGCCCGGGGTCCCCAAGGTTGCGGACGCGTTGCCATAGGTCTTCACTTCGCTGTTGGCGACCGGCCGGTAACGGGCGGACTTGAGCCATTCGTGCCAGGCCTTGCGCGAGTCGGGCGTCAGCAGTTCCTCCCGTTTGAATCCTTGCTCGAGCGCGAATTGAAGAGCGCCATCTCCGGCCAGGAGCACGTGCGGGGTCTTTTCCATTACCGCGCGCGCTACCGAGATGGGATGGGCAATATGCTCGAGCGCGGCCACCGCGCCGCAATTGCCATGCTCGTCCATGATGCTGGCGTCCAAGCTCACATGCCCGTCGCGGTCCGGATACCCGGCACGCCCCACGCTGTGATTGTTGAGGTCGGCTTCGGGCACCCTCACGCCGGTTTCCACGGCATCAAGCGCGCGGCCGCCTTTGGACAGCACCGACCAGGCCGCCTGGTTGGCGGCAATGCCGAAATCCCAGGTCGAAACCACGCAAGGCCGCTTGAGCGTAAGTCTCGAAGCAGCGGCAGAGGCGGGGTTGGCGAACAGCCCGGGGACGAGAAGTGAAGCCTTGAGCATGACTCTGCGGTTGGGCACGGGTCGGTCGGGCATGGGGCGGTTGGGCATGGGAAATCCTCGATAGCCGGGTTTCAAGGGATTCGCTTTTTGCCCGGCCGTCAACGGAACTTCTTGGACCCTATGAGGACGGGCGCTCGAATGGAGTATGGTTTACCGATGCGAGAGCGAGACCCCGGCTTTTTAAGCGGCATCGGCGCCAGCGACGTCCTGCGCATCGGCTTTGCGTTCCTGTTTTCGCTGGCCGGCCTCTATCTGATCTGGCGGATGCTGTTCGGCCCCCCCTTGTTCGGGCCGGGATTCCAGTCCCAGATCAGGCTCCTTCAGTCGGGCAGTCAAAACCCTGACGCCCCCCCTCGGCAGAGAGACGGGGGCGATTCCGGTGAAATCTCGGTAGGCATTGCCCCGCCCAGTCCAAATCCGGCAACAAACATTGGCCGCCAAGGGCCGAGACCTTGATTTTCCCGTCGGGCCGAGCCGATGGCGCGCAAGCGGCCTTGAAAGCTTGTCCCGAGCAAAACAAAGGGGGTTGAAAAAGCCCCGCATTCCAGCCTAGATAGCGGCCATCCCCAACAACAAGTCCTGTTGTGTGGCGGCCGGTAAGGCCGCCGCGGGGAAAAATCTTTGCGCCGGAGCATCGCCATCCTGACCCCGCTTTCGCCTCTGGAACCTGTCTTCGGGCCCGTCATAGAAGAGGCGGGCTTTCGGCTGGTGCGTCTCCGGCTTCTGGGCGGCGGACACAAGACGTTGCAAGTTATGGCCGAACGCGCCGACGGGCACATGGACGTGGACGATTGCGCGGCGCTCTCCCGCGTTCTCACGGATTTCATCGCCGCCCAGGATCCCCTTCCAGGCGAATACGAGATCGAAGTGTCTTCACCCGGCATCGACCGTCCGCTGACGCGGCTTGTCGATTTCAATCGCTTCAAAGGCCATGAGGCCAAGATCGAGCTGGCCGCGCCCTGGTGCGGCCGCAAGCGCTTGCGCGGGGTTCTTGAAGGCATTGACGGCACGGACGTCGTCATCGCCTGCCAGGGGGTCCGCGGCCAGTTCCCTTTTGCCGCGATCGCCGAAGCGAAGTTGGTTCTGACCGAGAAACTTATTCAGGATGATCTGCGC
>JBOHKF010000375.1:0-10115 GCA_050729015.1 Rhizomicrobium sp.
GATATAGGACACCCCGGATGAAGCGCCTTCTTCTTTTGCTGGGAATTCTCGGGTTCCTCGCCACGCCGGCACTGGCTCAAGCGGTGGATGACCTGCCCAAGGTGCATGCTCGCCTGGTGGCCGAGGATTTGGCGGGCCCTCCCGGGGGCCACATCACCGTAGCGCTGGTAGAGGACATTCGCCCCGGCTGGCACACCTACTGGATCAATCCGGGCGATGCCGGCGCGCCCACGGAAATAAAATGGATCCTCCCTCAAGGCTGGAGTGCGGATCGGATCCAATGGCCCACGCCCAAACGCTTGCCCGTCGGTCCGCTGATGTATTACGGCTATGAGGGCCAGCTCTGGCTTCTTCAGGTCCTCCATGTTCCCGCCGATGCCAGGCCGGGCGCCACCGTTACGCTGAAAGCGGCCGTGGACTGGCTGGTCTGCAAGGACATCTGCATCCCCGAAGACACGACCCTTACATTGCCGCTCAAGATCGGACCGGCATTGCCGCTCAAGATCGGACCGGCGGTGGCGGATTCGGCCGTGGCCGGGAAATTCGCCGCCGCCCGCGCCCGTCTGCCGGTGGCCTCGCCGTGGAAAGTGAGCTTTGCGCTTTCCAAGACGCTCGATCTTTACGCCGCTTCACCGGCCTTGGCTGCCGCCCATCCGGTGGAGGCAAGCTTTTTTCCCGATTCCCCTGGTATCGTCAAAGGCGCGGCTCCCCAGACCATGGGGTTCGGCAAAGACGGCCTGGTGCTGCGGCTTGAGCCGGGCGACAAGGCCTCGCGGTCCGCGCCCCTGACCGGCGTTCTGGTGCTCAAATCGTCCGACGGCTCGGTCCAGGCTCTGAATGTGAGGGCCACGCCCGGTCCCGTGCCGCAAGTGTTCGCCGGCAGTGCAAGCGGCGCCAGCGGGGCGGACATCACGCTATGGGCGGCAATCCTTTTCGCATTCGTCGGCGGGGTGATCCTGAACGCAATGCCTTGCGTGCTGCCGATCCTGGCGATGAAGGCGCTGGCGTTGGCCGGTCACGGCGGACGGGCGCGCCATGAAGCGGCGCGCGAGGGCTTTGCCTATTCCGCGGGCGCGATCTTGAGCTTCCTACTGTTCGGGCTGGCGATCATCCTCTTGCGCCAGGGTGGCGCGGCCGTGGGGTGGGGCTTTCAATTGCAGTCGCCGGTCGCGGTGGCGGCGTTTGCGCTTTTGATCTTTGCGGTTGGCCTCAATCTCTCCGGCGTCTTTGAAGTGGGCCAGGTCACCGTCGGCGACCGGCTGGCGGGCCGCGCCGGTCCGGTGGGTGCGTTTTTCACCGGTGTGCTCGCCGTAGCGGTGGCTGCGCCTTGCACGGCTCCCTTCATGGCGGCAGCGCTGGGATTCGCGCTTACGCTGAGCATGCTGCCGGCGTTGGCGATCTTCCTTGGCCTGGGTCTGGGCTTTGCACTTCCTTTTTTGGTCCTGGGGCTTTGGCCGCAGACGCTTTCATTTCTGCCCAGGCCGGGGCCCTGGATGCTCCGGTTGAAGCAATTTCTGGCGTTTCCCATGTACGGGGCCGCAGCTTGGCTGGTGTGGGTTTTGGCCGAGGAAGCCGGCGCCAACAGTGTCGCCATCGTGCTGGCTGCCTTTGTGGCGCTGGCGCTGGCGGCGTGGCTCTGGTCGGCGACCCGCGGTCTTGCCCAGCGCGGCCGCGGGATCGGCAGCGTGGCGTCTCTCCTGGTGCTGCTGGCGGGTCTCTATGGCCTCTCGCTTTTGCACGGCGCGGCAGCGCCGGCGCCCCAGCCTGTCATTGCCAATGCCGAAGCCTTCTCGCCCGAGCGCCTGGCGGCCTTGCGGGCCAGCGGCCGGCCCGTCTTCGTGGACGCCACGGCGGCGTGGTGCATCACCTGCCTGGTCAATGAGAAGGCGGTGCTTTCGCGGCCCGAGATCAAGGCGGCTTTCGACGAGCGCCGGGTTGCCTATCTGGTGGCGGACTGGACCAGCCGCAACGCGGCGATCAGCAAATTCCTGGGCGAGAATGGACGCTCGGGCGTCCCGCTTTACCTCTATTACGCGCCGAAGGCTGAAAAGCCGGTGATCCTGCCCCAGATTCTCACCGAAAGCGGCGTCCTGGAAGCGATGAAGAGCTGAGCGCTATTTGTTGGTCGCGTTTTTCTCGCTGTCGCGATCGGCGGGCGCGCCCACGATATGATTGCCGCCGGAAAAGGAGGGCGGATCGCTGGCAGGAAAAGAATCTTCCATCTGCCGATCTATTTTCTCTTCCTTGGTCTTGGCGGGCCTGGCGGTGGAAAGATGCTCCGGCATGTTGGGCGCCGCGACCCGATGTTCATCTGCCATGGCGTCTCCTCAGGTGCTTGCGGCGAAAACGTGGGGAAACAATCCCGCCAGTCCCACCAGGATCAGGTAGATCGCCACCAAGTAATTCAAAAGCCGAGGCAGAATCAGGATCAGAATCCCGAACAGGAGCGGCACCAAAGGCTGCCAGGCGATAATGTGGAAATGCATGGGGGCGCGGCCTGCCGGTCATTCTTTCGAATCGTCAAGGGGAACGCATAACTCCGGTTTCCGGTCCCGGCGCCGGCAACGTTCGCCTTTTGCGCCGTACCTGCAAAGGGCGTAAGAATTCCACAAGGTTCCTTCAGGAAAGACCATGTCTGCATTGGAAAATATCAAGTCCGAAGTGCTGTCGCGGCGCGATTTCATCAGCGTCAGCCTCCTCGCGGGCGGCAGCATGCTGCTGGCCTTCCCGGTGCCGGGATTTGCCCAGGAGGTACAGGGTAAATATGTGCTGAGGCCCGACGCCTTCGTGCGGATCGATCCCGACAATCGGGTCACGTTCATCATTCCCCAGGAGGAAATGGGGCAGGGCGTCTACACTTCTCTGTCGCAATTGCTGGCCGACGAACTGGATGTTCCATTTGACAGAGTGACGGCGCAACCGGCCCCGCCCAGCGACCCTCTCTATGGCCAGCCAGGCGGAGGCGGCCAGGGCACCGGCGGATCCACGTCGATCCGGGCTTTCTATTGGGCGCTGCGCCAGGTGGGGGCGAGCGCCCGGGCGATGCTGGTCGAGGCCGCCGCGTCCCAATGGCGTGTGGCTCCCGCGACCTTGCGCACGGAAAATGGTCAGGTGATCGACGAGGCCCGCAACCGCCGGCTCGATTATGGCCGCCTGGCTGCGGTGGCCGCCAGGCTCATTCCCCCGCAAAACCCTCCGCTCAAAGAGGACAAGGATCTGAAGCTGATCGGCAGGTCGGTGAAGCGGCTCGATACCCCCGACAAGGTCAATGGCAAAGCGCAATTCGGCATCGATGTGCGCATGCCCGGCCTCAAGGTGGCAACGCTGATGGCCGCTCCCACGGTAGGCGGCAAGCTTTCCCAGGTGGACCAGGCTGCGGCCATGAAGGTCCCGGGAGTCCGCCAGTTGGTGCTCCTGGACGATCTGGTCGCGGTTGTGGGCGATCATTTCTGGGCGGCGCGACAGGGTCTCCAGGCTCTCAATCCCGGCTGGCAAGACGGTCCCAATGCCGCCATCGGCTCGAACGAGATCATGGCCGAACTGGAAGAGATCGCGGCAAAACCCGGTGCCATCGCCAAGAACGAAGGCGATGTCGAGAAGGGCCTGCGCGGTGACACGCGGGTGGATGCGGTCTATCAGGTGCCGTTCCTGGCCCATGCGCCGATGGAGCCCATGAACTTCACCGTCCATGTGACGCCGGGCGCCTGCGAAATGTGGGGCGGCAGCCAGGTCCAGGCGAGCGCCCAAGCCGCCGCCGCCAAGACCCTCGAAATCCCCCAGGGAAAAGTGACCTTCCACAATTATA
Source organism: Rhizomicrobium sp. (assembly GCA_050729015.1). Classification (GTDB taxonomy): domain Bacteria; phylum Pseudomonadota; class Alphaproteobacteria; order Micropepsales; family Micropepsaceae; genus Rhizomicrobium. The sequence goes on from JBOHKF010000375.1 coordinate 3,806, forward strand.
TGCTTGGTGGAGGCTTCGGCCGCCGCCTGGACACCGACATGGTCGAGAAAGCGGTTCGCATCGCGGCGAAAGTCGACGGGCCGGTGAAAGTGATCTGGACCCGCGAAGAGGACATGCGCCAGGATATGTATCGTCCCGCCTATCGCAATGTGATGTCCGCCGCCTTCGACCGCGAAGGCAGGATCACGGCGTGGACCCATCGCGTCGCCGGCGGCTCGGTGATGGTGCGCATGTTCGGCCCCCGGTCTCTCAGGAAGGGCGTGGACGACGACGCCTTGGACGGCGCCATGGACACGCCCTACGACATCGCCAACCGGCGCATCGAATATGCCGAAGCCGAGCCCAGGGCGCTGCGGGTGGGCTGGTGGCGGGGGGTCGCGCCAAACAACACTATCTTCGCGGGCGAAAGCCTGATGGACGAACTGGCGCAAAAGGCCGGTAAAGACCCCATCGCCTTTCGTCTTGCCCATCTTGACAAGACCCCGCGTCTCAAGGCGGCGCTGCAGATGGCCGCGGAAAAGTCCGGCTGGGGCCACCCACTTCCCGCCCGCCATGGGCGAGGGGTGTGCGCGCAATTCGTCTTCGGCAGCCATATCGCCACCGTGGCCGAAGTGAATGTGGACGAGGATGGCGAGGTCCATGTCCGGCGCATCACCTCGGTGGTGGATGCCGGCCGCGTGGTGAATCCCGATACCTTGGCGGCCCAGATTCAGGGTGGGCTGATCTTTGGCCTCACCGCCGCGCTTTACGACCGGATCAGCGTCAAGAATGGCCGGATCGAGCAAGGCAATTTCAACGACTACCGCATCATGCGCATCCCCGAAGCACCCTCGATCGCCGTGCATATCGTAAAGAGCAGCGAAGCCCCGGGCGGAATCGGCGAACCGGGTTGCACCGCCGGCCCGCCTTCGCTCGTCAACGCCATCGCGGCTGCGACCGGGGTGCGGATCAGGCAACTGCCGGTGGACCCGCGGCTGCTGGCGGGACGACGCAGCGTCTAGAACCGGCGCGGCCGTTGCACGAAAACCACGCGAGGGCGGATTCATGCGCGCGCGTTATGCCTGACATTCCCTTTCAGCTTCTGTTCAGGGAGCAACGCCCTACCTATCTCCCAGCCAAAGCGGGAGGAAGCCGTGCCGTCCATGCCCACACTCGACGCCCTGTTCTTGACGGCGTTGTTCGGCCTCGCCGGTTTGTTGCACCTCGCCGGCCCTCACTTCTTGCGGCGCGCCTATCTGCGGTGGGGATTTCCGTTCAACGCGAACCGCGTGATCGGCACCCTCGCTTTGCTGGCGGCCCTGTTTCTTTCCAATCCGCTCACCCGCATCTGGGGCGTCATCCTGGCCGGCATCATCAGCTTCTTCGCGACCGTCACTCTTTTTCGGCGCGGTCAGTATGCTTATTCGGTGCCAGGCTTGCTGGTGCTGTTGGCGCTGGTGCCGGCGGGCATGGCCGGTCCCATTTAGAGCAATTCCAGGAAAAGTGTGAAGCGGTTTTCCGTTCGGAATTGCAACCAGACAAATATTTAGGGCGGGGCGCGTCAGACCAATTGCACTTTGGCCGAGAGAAGACGGCTCCGGTCGGCCGACGGTCCCGCCAGAATCTCGATCTCGCCCGGCTCGTACAAAGGCTCGAGATCGAGCCCCGGGAATTTGAGATCCTGTGCCCGCAGGTTGAGGAGCACGCTGCCGGTTTCTCCGGGCCGCAACGTGATCCGTCCGAAGCCTTTCAACTCCAGCAGGGGCCGGCTCACCACCGCCACCGGATCGTGCGCAAACAGGAAGACGGTCTCGGTGGCTTCCTTGAGGCCGTGATTGATCAGCGTCACTCTGGCGACGAAGCTGCCGTCTTGCCGGGCGGTGGCCGGGGTGACGCTCAAATCGGCATAGACGAAGTCGCCATACGTAAGGCCGTGGCCGAAGGGGTAGAGGGGGGCGTTATCCTCATCGAGATATTTGCTGGTGTAGTGATCGGTCGGACTGGCCGGCCGGCCGCTGGGACGCTGGCTGTAGAAAATGGGAATTTGGCCGATGGCGCGGGGCCAGCTCACCGGGGTGCGCCCCGAGGGTGACACCTTGCCGGTCAGGATGTCGGCGAGCCCGTTGCCCGCTTCGCTTCCCGGCGCCCAGGCTGCGAGGACCGCATCGGCCGCTGCCATCAATTGTGGCGCGATCAGGGGCCGGCCGGAGAAGAGAATCGCGATCTTCCTTTTAGCACCGGCGCGGCCCAATACGCGTTCCGCCAGAAGGCTTTGCAACCCCGGAAGGCCGGGATGGGCCCGGCTTGCCGCTTCCCCGCTCATCGAAGCCGATTCCCCCAGGCAAAGAATGACGTTGGCTGCGTCGTCGGCAAGGGCGAGCGCGTGGGCGATTCCGCTTTCGTCGCCCCCGTCAATGGCGACGCCGGGGGCATAAGCGATCTGCTGCGCCGGCAATGCGGCCTTGAGGCCGGCAAGAAGGCTCACGCAATCTTCCGCCCGTCCCGCCGCCGACCAGCAGCCGAGCATCTCGCCCGCCGCATCCGCCAGGGGACCGATGAGGGCGATGGGGCCTGGCGCCAGCGGCAACGCCAATTTGTCGTTCTTGAGCAGGACCGCGGCGCGGGCGGCGACATCGCGCGCCAGCCCTCTTCGCGCGGCGATGGTTTCGGCGTCTTCGCCGACCCCGCCGCGATAAGGATTGTCGAACAGGCCCAGAGCGTCCTTGAGCTTCAAGATGCGCATCACGCTGGCATCGATGTCGGCCATGGCGACCAGCCCGCGGCTCAAGGCTTCGGGCAGGCCGTCGCGATAGGCGTTGGCCATCATGTCGACGTCCACGCCGGCCTTGAGCGCCATGGCTGCCGCCTCCGGCAGGTCTGCGGCCACCCCATGGCGGATCAGTTCGGCAATCGCGTTATAGTCGCTGATCAGGACCCCGTCGAAGCCAAGTCTGGTGCGCAGATAATCCTTCAGGAGCGGCCGGTTGGCGGTGAGCGGAGTGCCGTCGAGATCGGTGAAGGCCGGCATCACGCAAGCCGCGCCCGCCGTCACCGCGGCCTCGAAGGGCGGCAGATAGATTTCCCGCAGCGAGCGCCGCGAGACGTCGGTTTCGGCATATTCCCGTCCGGCGCAAACCGCGCCATAGGCGCAGTAATGCTTGGCGCATGCGGCCAGGGCCCCGCCGCTTGCGAGGCTGGCGCCCTGAAACCCCTTGACCTTGGCGCGGGCCATGGCCTGGCCGACGAACGGATCCTCGCCGGAACCTTCCGCTATTCTTCCCCAGCGGGGATCGCGCGCCACGTCCAGCATGGGCGCGAAGGTAAGGTGGACCGCGTCGGCCGCCGCCTCCCGGGCCGCCTCGCGCGCCGTCGTCTCCCAGGTGCCGGGATCGAACATTGCGGCTTCGCCCAACGGGATGGGAAAGATGGTGCGGTGTCCGTGGATCACGTCCATCCCCACCAGCAACGGGATTTTCAAGCGGCTGCGTTCCATGGCCAGAAGCTGGGCGGAATGCGACGCCTCCCCGTAAATATTGAGAAGGTTGCCGATCCGGCCCGAGATGACCCCGGCTTCGAGGTCGGCCGTGGTGACGGGCCCCGTGACCGCGTAGCCGCCGGCTGCCATGGTCATTTGTCCCAGCTTCTCGGCGAGTGTCATGGCGGCGAGCAGAGTATCGATGCGACTCAAAGGGAAATCCCGGGTTTGACGCGGCAAGCGAGCTTAGCCGGCCCTGGCGCTTTTTCTATCCCGTTCCGGCTCCCGGAATGGCAAGGTCCGGGCCATGTATCTCGACCAGCCCGACCATGAAGAGACAAGCGCCGGAGTCCTGCATCAGCTGGCGATGATGTTCCGCGCCCTCTGGGCGTCGCCGGTGAGGAACGTACTTTTTGTTCTGGGAAGCGGCATCTTTCTGGTGATCCTTGCCACGGCCTACGGTCAGATCCGGCTCAACCGCTGGAACAAGCCCTTTTATGATGCGCTGTCGCATCGCGATTTCAACGGGTTCCTGGAACAGCTTGTGGTCTTCGCCGTCATCGTGAGCGCGCTTCTGGTTCTCAATGTGGCGCAGCGCTGGCTGGCGGAGATGCTGAAGCTGAGATTGCGCGAAGGCCTGGTCCATGACCTGGTCGGCGAATGGCTCAAGCCGCATCGGGCCTTCCGCCTGGCCAAGGTGGGACCGATCGGCGTCAACCCCGATCAGCGCATGCACGAGGATGCGCGGCATCTCTCCGAGCTTTCCTCGGACCTGGGCGTGGAACTGCTTCAATCCTCGGTTCTCCTGATCACCTTCGTCAACGTTCTGTGGCGGATTTCCGGCAGCGTTTCATTCGACCTCGAAGGCCAGTCGGTCACCGTTCCGGGATACATGGTGTGGGCGGCGCTTCTTTACGCCGGCTCGGGCTCGCTGTTGAGCTATTGGGTGGGGCGGGGGCTGATCCGGCGCAATGCCGACCGCTATCAGCGCGAATCCGAGCTTCGCACCTCGCTCAATCGCATTAACGAACATATCGACCGGATCGAAGAGGAGAATGACGAAGCCCGCGCCGCCGCCCGCATCGCCCTGGACCTTAAAGGCGTACTGGCGGCGATACGAAGGCTGGTGACGGGCTTGACCGAACTCACCTGGGTCACGGCGGGCTATGGCTGGCTCACCCTGGTCGCCCCCATCCTGGTCGCCGCGCCCGCTTATTTTGCCGGCCATTTGAGTTTCGGCGGATTGATGATGGCGGCCGGCGCCTTCAACCAGGTCCAATCCTCCTTGCGCTGGTTCGTGGACAATTTTTCCATCATCGCCGATTGGCGCGCCACCCTTCTCAGGGTCGCGGATTTCCGCCGCGCGCTCATTCAGAGCGACGCCTTGAAGCCGCACGCCGTTCCCAAGCCGGAGCCCGGCCGATGACGGAAGCGCCCATGCCTTCCATGCTTCTCGGCCTGGGCGACGAGGCGCTTCTGGAGGCGGTGGCGCGCCAATGCTTCCGCTTCTTCTGGGAAGGCGCGGAACCTTCGAGCGGCATGGCGCGCGACCGTTCCGCCAGGAATGCCGACCCTTCCAACGACCTGGCCGACGACCTGGTCGCGGTCGGCGGCAGCGGCTTCGGCCTGATGGCGCTGGTGGTGGGCGTCGAGCGGGGCTGGATCGCGGGACACGAATTCCGCGCCCGGGTCGAGCGGATTGTCGGTCTTCTCGAGCGCGCGGAGCGCCACCATGGCGCTTTCCCGCACTTTCTTCATGGCGAGAGCGGCAAGACCATTCAGTTCGGAGAGAAGGACGACGGCGGCGATCTGGTGGAAACCTCGTTCCTGATGATGGGCCTTCTTACCGTGCGGCAATATATGGCCGTGCGGCAATATTTTGCCCATGACCAACCGCTTGCGGCGCGCATCGACCGGCTGTGGAGCGAAGTCGAATGGGACTGGTACCGCCATGGCCGGGATGGCCTTTACTGGCATTGGAGCCCCAATCACGGCTGGGCCCTCGATCATCCGATCCGCGGCTGGAACGAAACCCTGATTACCTACGTGCTGGCGGCATCCAGTCCCGGTCACGCCATCGCGCGAAGGACCTATGAAAGAGGCTTCTGCTCCGGCCCCGACTACACCAATGCCAAGCCCTACCACGGTGTGACATTGCCCCTGGGACCCGACAAGGGCGGCCCTCTGTTCTTCGCGCATTATTCCTTCCTGGGGCTCGATCCCCGCGGCCTCAGCGACATCCACGCCGACTACTGGCAGCAGAATGTGGCGCAGGTTGCGATCAATCGCGCCCATTGCATCGCCAATCCCGGCGGCTTCAGGGGCTATTGCGCCAATTGCTGGGGGCTCACCGCCAGCGACGATCCCGCAGGCTACGACGCCCACGCGCCCAACCACGACAACGGCACCATCTCGCCCACCGCCGCACTCGCGAGTCTTCCCTATGCGCCGAAGGAGGCTCTGGCGGCGCTGCGGCATTTCCTTGGCGCCCATGGCGACCGGATCTGGGGCCGCTTCGGCTTCACCGATGCCTTCAACGAGACCAAAGGCTGGTGGGCCGATACCTTCCTCGCCATCGACCAGGGTCCGATCGTGGTGATGATGGAAAATGCCTTGAGCGGACTGCCATGGCGGCTGTTCATGGGCGCGCCCGAGATATCGCAGGGGCTGGCGCGGCTCGGCTTTCAACGCTCAAACGTCTGACGGAACCGGGCTGATGAATCTGGAGCGCTGGATCGCGCGTGAACGAGACCATGCCGCGGCGATGATGCTCAGAAGCATTTCGCCCACCGGAATTGTGAAAAGCCGGCCTTGCTTCGGCCAGGTGATCGTCCCCAAACCGGGATCGGTGGTGGC
>JBOHKF010000376.1:0-3867 GCA_050729015.1 Rhizomicrobium sp.
CCCTTGTGCTTCCAAACCGTAGGCCGACATGTCGTCTCACTCTTTCTGTTCGCTGGCCGGTATTGCGCGCCCCGGCCGGAACGTTTCACGGGACGGCGAGCCTAGACCTTGCGGAGGCGGCCCCACAATCGAATAGCGCGCCCCCCGATTTTGGAAAACCGGCTTGTTCCACTGCCTTGTGCAGTTGCAGCAAAATGGCGGCCGCCCCGGTTCCGGGGGCCTGGCTTGACGCGAGATGGGATCGCCGTTTCATAAAACCGCCGACCCGCTATAAGCATTTGTCGCCTCGCAGTTCGGCGGCGAAAACCGCTTCACACTCTGTCCTGGAATTGCTCTAGTAGTAGAAGGTAGGCATGGCCCTCAACGACGAGGAAGTGGAGCGCTATGCCCGTCACCTCGTGCTCAGGGAAGTGGGCGGGGCGGGTCAGGCGAAAATTCGAAAGAGCCGCGTGCTGGTGGTCGGCGCGGGCGGATTGGGTAGCCCCTGCGCCCTTTATCTGGCCGGCGCCGGCGTCGGCCATCTGGGCATTCTGGACGACGACCGGGTGAGTCTCTCCAATTTGCAACGCCAGGTCCTTTTCGTGACCGGGGATGTGGGAAGACTCAAAGTCGAAGCCGCGGCCGAGCATATTGCCGCGCTCAACCCGGGGGTGACCGTCACACTCCATGCCGAGCGCCTGGTGGCGGCAAATGCGCGAGACTTGATTGCCGATTATGACATCGTCGCCGATGGCTCCGACAATTTCGAGACGCGTTTTGCCCTCAACGATGCCTGTTATGCCGATAGAAAGACTCTGGTTTCGGCCGCGGTCACGGAATTCGACGGCCAGCTTGCGACCTTCAAAGCTTGGGACAGAAGCGGTTCCTACCCCTGCTATCGCTGCCTCTTTTCCGGCCCGCCGCCGCCTGGCACGATGCCAAGCTGTTCGGAGACCGGTGTTCTGGGAGCGGCGGCTGGCGTGATGGGCTCTCTGCAGGCGCTGGAAGTGCTCAAGGAGATCACCGGCGCGGGAGAAGGCCTGGCCGGCAAGATTCTGATCGCCGACACGCTTGGCGCGCGCTTTCGCACGGTGAGCCTGGCGCCCGATCCCCACTGCGCGGTCTGCGGGCCCCGGTAGGTCATTGGCGCTGCTATTTGCTTGGTTGCAATTCGGCCTCGGAAGCCCGCTTCGCACTTTTCTGCCATCGCTTCAGTGCGCGGCATCCCAGTTGCCGGCGGCCCGCGCCTCTACCACCAGGGGAACGGCAATCTCGACCGCCGGCAGCGCCGCCCTTTCCATCACCTGGGTGACGAGCCGGCGGGTGGCTTCGACTTCGGCTTCGGGGGCTTCGAAGATCAGTTCGTCATGGACCTGCAGCAGCATTTTCGCGTTCAGGCCGTTCGCCGAAAGGCGGGAAGGCAGCTTTGCCATGGCGCGCCGGATGACGTCGGCGGCCGAACCCTGGATCGGCGCATTGATGGCGGCACGCTCGGCGCCGCCGCGAACCCCCGGCACTTTGGAATTGATTTCGCGGATATGGACGCGCCGGCCGAACAGCGTCTCGACATAGCCATGGGTGCGAGCGAACTGTTTGGTCTTTTCCATGTAATCGCGGATGCCGGGGAAGCGGGCGAAATATTGCCGGATGTAGTCGCTGGCTTCGTTTTGCGAAATGCCGAGCTGATTGGCGAGGCCGAATCCGGAAATGCCATAGACGATGCCGAAATTTATGGCTTTGGCGCGGCGGCGGATTTCGGGGGGCATATCCTTGACCGGAACCCCGAATATTTCCGATGCGGTCATGGCATGAATATCGCGATTCTCTGCGAAGGCTTTCTTGAGCTGGGCGATGTCGGCGATATGGGCGAGCAGCCTGAGTTCGATCTGGCTGTAATCGGCGCTGATCAATTTCATGCCGGGAGCGGCGATGAAGGCCTTGCGGATGCGACGGCCCTCCTCGGTTCGCACCGGGACATTCTGGAGATTGGGATCGGTGGAAGCCAGCCGGCCGGTGGAGGTTGACGCCATCGCGTAGGAGGTGTGGACGCGCCCGGTCTTGGGATTGATGTAGCCGGGAAGCGCCTCGGTATAGGTGCCGCGCAGCTTGGCCAGTCCCCGCCAGTTCAGCACCTTTTTGGCGATCTCGTGGCCTTCCGCCGCCAGGGCCTCCAGCACATCGACGTCGGTGGACCACGCACCGGTCTTGGTCTTGCGTCCACCTGCAAGCCCCAACTTGCCATAAAGGATGTCGCCCAACTGCTTGGGCGAGCCGATGTTGAAGCTCTCGCCGGCAATCTGGTGGATATCGGCTTCGAGACCGGCTTGCGCCTTGCCGAAATCGTTGGAGAGCCGGCGCAAAAGGTCGGGCTCGATAGTGATGCCCGCCCGTTCCATTTCCGCCAGGACCATGACCAACGGCCGCTCCAGCGTTTCATACACGGCGCGCTTTCCTGCCGCCGCCAGCCGGGGCTTCAAGAGCCGGTGGAGGCGCAACGTGACGTCGGCATCCTCGGCCGAATATTTGGTGGCCTCCTTGACCGGCACGCAATCGAAAGTGAGCTTGTCGCGGCCCCTTCCCGCGACTTCGCTGAAGGCGATGGGGATGTGGGAAAGATGCAGCTCCGACAGTTCGCCCAGTTCGTGGCCGTGGAGGCCGCCATCCAGCACGTAGGACATCAGCATGGTGTCGTCCAACGCGGCCAGGCGGATGCCGCGTTCCAGGAAGATCACGATGGCATATTTGAGATTCTGTCCCACCTTCAGAACCGACGGGTCTTCCAGAAGGGGCTTCAGACGCGCCAGCAATTCCGCCTCGCCCATCTGCACGATTTCGCCCGCACCTTCCAGCGTCAAGCCGTTGCCGCGGCGATGACCGCAGGGAATGTAGCAAGCCTCTCCCGGGGCCACCGCCAGCGCCACCCCGCAGAGACTGGCCTGCATGGGGTCGAGGGAACTCGCCTCGGTGTCCACGGAGACGATTCCCCCTTCTCTCGCCCGCGCCAGCCATTGTTCGAGCGCCTGCGGCGTCGTCACGGTGACATAGGCGCCGTGAGCGATGGGCGCCCGGAGCAACGCTGCTTCCGTGGCTTCGGGGTCGGCCTGCGGCAATTCCAGTTTCGGCGGCGCGGCATTGGCCACCGCCGGGTCGGATCCGATGGCCTCCACATCCTCGATTTCGAAGCGGGCGGCCACGCGCTTGGTGATGCCGGTGAATTCCATCGCCTTCAGGAACGCGATCAGCTCCTTGGGCTCGGGATCATGGGCGGCGAATGAGTCGGGTTCGTCGCCCACCGGCACCCGATCGTCGAGCGTCACCAGCTTGAGGGAAATGCGGGCGCTCTGCGCATGCTCGATCAGGGCCTCTCGGCGTTTGACCTGCTTGACCTCGCTCGTCCTGCCAAGCAGCGTCTCGAGGTCGCCGAACCGGGAGATCAGTTCGGCTGCGGTCTTGACGCCGATGCCGCGAACCCCCGGCACATTGTCGGTGGGGTCGCCTGCCAGGGCCTGGACATCGACAACCTTGTCCGGGGAGACGCCAAATTTCTCGAACACTTCGGCAGCGCCGATGCGCTTGTTCTTCATGGTGTCGAACAGCGCGACCTGGCCGTCAAACACCAACTGCATCAAATCCTTGTCCGATGAGACGATGGTGCAGCGGGCGCCCGCCTCGCGCGCCATGCGGGCGTAGGTGGCGATCAGATCGTCGGCTTCATAGCCCTTCATTTCCACGCAGGAGACGCCAAAGGCGCGGGTGGCGTCGCGCACCAGGGGAAATTGCGGGATCAGGTCTTCGGGCGCGGGCGGGCGGTGCGCCTTGTATTCCTTGTAGATCTCGTTGCGGAAGGTTTTTTCGCTGGCGTCGAAGATCACCGCCAGATGGCTGGGC
>JBOHKF010000377.1:0-3583 GCA_050729015.1 Rhizomicrobium sp.
GTGTCTGCTTCGCTCATTGGATAGAAGTCTCCCGGTCGAGGCTGGTGATATTTGCTTCCAGCGCGTTCAGTTGCTCGGCGTTCCGGCGGCCGATGCCGTAGTCGTCGGCGAGGGAGGCGGCCAGATCACGCCATGAAAGGGGCGCGCAGGTGTCATCAGGTTCGCCGGCGGCGACACCGAGACTTGCGGGATCGGCGCCGGTAGCGGCGGCGTCGAGCACGCGCACAAGGCCGTAAGGGATGCAAGCGCGAACATCCGGAACATGGACGGTGATCTCCCTGGTGACGGTGACGGTTTGTCTGACGATCTTCTCTTGGGCTTTGGCCTCGGCCATGGCGGCGTCGAGATCGATGCCGTCCGCGGCCTTCTGAACCCCGGCTGCGGCCTCACTGGCCGTGAGCGACGCCTCGGAATCCGCAAGTTTCATCTGGGCGATGGTGGCTTCGTCCATGCGATGGACCACATAGCCGGTCCCCGAGGCCGCCAGGATCGCCGCCATGCCGGCCGCGGCGAGATAGCCCCACGCCCCGCCCAAGGCGCCGCTCGCGAGCGCGAGGAGATTAGTCATGGTCATGGTTCTGCTTGACCATCCGCCCGCCGATGCCGGCCGCGAGAAGACCCAGGGTGATGGCGGTCACCAGCCAGTGCGGCACGTTCTGTTTCAGATCGTCGCCGAACGCCGCCCAGGCGCCCTGCACGGCCACGGCCAGCGCCATGGCCTGCACCGAAAACCATCGCCACCCATGGGCGATATCGTCAACCAGCTTCATCTTTTTTACTCCTTGGAAGAGCTTTCGAGGAACGCCGTGGCCTCGGCCAATCTGCGGATCAGAAGGCCCGTGCTTTCCGCGCCGTCCTGGTGGTCCCAGCGGATCATTTGGTGCGCGGCATCGATCCAGTCGCGGGCATTGACGCTGAGGATCAATTTGGAGCCCGCGAGCGCGTTCGGGCCGAGGTTGAAGATCATGCTGACGAGCGCGCCGGCCTGCCCCTCGGCCAGGGGCACGGTCACAAGACGCGCCAGAGCGTCCTCGGCCGTCAGCAAATCCGCCGCCAATTGCGTGTCAGCCTGCGCTTGAGTCCACTCGCCGCCCATCGTCACGTCCGGCCCGGAATGGCCCCAGCCGATGGTCCAAATCCCGCGCCCGTCCTGGTAGGCAGCGAGGCGGCAGCCCTCGAACCGGCGAACGAGAGTGGCTGCGGTATCCGACGTCAAGTCATGGGTCGGACTATTGGCCTTCATCGCGTTTATTGCGATCCGGGGTGCGTTAGCGTGGATCACGCACCACCCCTAATTGCGGCAGCACATTCAGCACCCCGAACGGTAGTGCGGCATTGCCGGTAATCCGGGGCAGCCGGAACATGGCGCCATGATCCATTACATCGAATTGGTCGAAGGGATTGGCGCCGCCGGAAGCTGGGGCCGCATCGAATTGGTCGAAGGGATTGGCCATTTACTTCCCCAGGATCGAGGCCGCCGACCCGGCGCCGTATTTGGCGTCGAATTGCGTGGCCAGGTCAGGATTTGTCTTGAGATGGGCAATCGCGCGCGGCGGAATGCCGATTGCCCCCGGCGCGGCGTTGGCAGAGGGCGCGCGCTTGGCCGTGGCCGTCTCGCCCTGCTCCTTGGCATAGCCGGGAATCGGCGCCCAGGTCCGGCCTTCGTCGTTCGAGACCATGCCGCCGGAAACCACCGGCCTTACGAGGGGGGCGGGCGGCGTGCCCAAGGTGCCGAGCGGCATGCCGGTCACGGGATCGGCCACCGCTGCGCCGAAGCGGCCCAGCGACTTGATCTCCGGCTTGCCCAGGTTCACGGCGGCGGCAAGCCCGGTGGGATCGCCGCCCATGGCGAGATACTGCATGGCCGCGGCCTTCATCTCCTGCGGCGTGGTCGCGGCCGTCATGGCGCGGCTGGCAAGCTGGCGGCCCACCAGCCAGTTGCCACCCATGATGGTATTGCGCTCCTCGCCAAGAGCATTGGTGGGATTGCGGGTGAGCCCGGTCGCGGTGTCCTTCAGGCCGGCGAACATCAGCGCCGCCTTCTGCGAGCCGGTGAGCGGTCCCAGCCCGAACGCCCCGCCATAGGCGCCGATCCGATTGGGCCGCTTCGAGCCGGGATCGTCCCCGAACAAGCCGCCGGAGCCGGGCGCCGGATCGGGCGCGGGCAGGATGGGGCTGCCGCCCGCGGTTGGGACGATGGCGGGAAATTGCGCCGATTGGCCCGCCGGATCGAATTTGGGTAATCCGAACAGAGTCATGATTTTCTCCTTTACAGCCAGCCCATGTTGGCGCCCGTCTGTCCCACTCCCGAAAGCGCGCCCAGAATCCCCGCGAGCCCGGGATTGAGTGAATTATTCGTCTGGCCGCTGCCCGCGACGGTGGTTGGAATGGGGATCATGCCCAACGACGCGTTCGTCAGATTCTGGCCCGAGAGCAGCCCTTGAAGCCGCTGCAAGTAAGCGTTGTAGGCGTTGGTGTCGGTGGTCTGGGCCTGCGCCTGCTGCGCATTGCCGACACTGCCGAGAATTCCGCCCTGCGTCGCCGCGAGATTGAGGCCGGTATTGCTGAGACCCGCGATATTGGCCGCGGTCGAGTTTCCCAGCGCCCCGGAATTGAGCAGGTTCTGGATGCTCTGCTGCTGGGTACCGACATTCTGGCTGGAATTGAACTGGCCCATCGCGTTTTGGATATTGGCGTCGTTCAGCGCCATGTTCTGGGCGTTCGAGAAATTGGACGCATTGAGCCCGGCCAGGATCGGGGCTTCGGTCTGGGTATCGTATTGGTTGGTGAGCGCATCGGCGACGCCCGAACGCGAGCCGCCGAAGGCTCCCGCCGCGGTCGCGCCCTGGTTGGTGTTGTTCAACTGGTTGGCGTTGGCCTGGTTGTACTGGGCCATTGTGGAATCGATGACATCCTTCTGGTAGGGATTGAGATAGGGCGCGAGGTTCGATCCCGCCACCGTCTGGGGGCTCACCGGCTGTGGGTTGACGGTGCCGGACGGCAAGCCGCCCAGAATGCCCTGCAGAGCGTTGGTGGCGCCGGAGACGTTGCTCTGATAGCCGGGATTTCCCGCCACGCCGCCCAGAATCCCCATCGCCTGGGTCTGGGCCGGCGTCAGTGAAGCGGTCAGTTGGCCCGAATAGGGCTGGCCCAATTGTCCCGCCACGCCTTGGGCATTGGCGAAATTGGTGCCTCGCTGCGCGATTGCCGTGGGGTCGTAGCTGGTGGCCTGGGTCTGGCTTGAGGTCTGTTTCGATCCACCGCTCATAATCATTGCTCCAGATTCTTGACCATGGTGACAAAGCCGAAGCGGTAGCCGCGCTTTTCGGTGACCCGCTCCCAGCCCTTGCGGCCGGTGCCCATCATCAATGTGCAGCCCTGCTCTTTGGCCCAGGCGCACATTCCTGGTTCGATCACGTCCAGAAGCTCGGCCATGTCGCCCGCGCCGTGCACCACCACCAGCGCCTTGTGCCTGGCGTAATCGGCAATCTCGGTGACGGCGCAGCTATGGTGCCAGAACCAGACCTGATAGCTGCCGTTTTCGATGGCGCGCTCCACGTCCTCGATGCTCTCAAGGCCGGGC
>JBOHKF010000378.1:0-8704 GCA_050729015.1 Rhizomicrobium sp.
GGTGGGGCCGGCCGTCGCGCAAACGCTGGCGCGGCATTCTGGCGGCGCCGGCTCTGCTTGTCGGCGCGGTTGTGATGGGCTTTCTGCTGCACGAAATCGCGGCCCTGATCTCCGGTCACCCCGATCCCTCTTTCGCCCATCCCTGGGCGCTGCGCCTGGCGCTCGCCTTCGGCGTCTGGAGCGTGGCGCTGTTCGCGAGCCGGCTGGAAGCCGGCGCGGTCGCGGCGTGGCTGTGGATCGCGGGCCTTGGCGTCGCTGTTGCCATTACCCTTCCCGGGTTCAGTCCCTATTTTCTGTTTCCGTCCCTGGTGGCGGCGCTTTTCTTCCTTTTGACCCTGCCCATGGGAAAGACGATGAAGGAACTGGCCGCCTTTCTGGCGGCACTCGCGTGCACCTTCACCTGGCTCAATCTGGCGGCGACGGGGGAAGCGATCATGGGCCTGGCTGCCCATCCCATCTTCACGTTAAGCGCCGGCTTTGCCTTGGTGGCACTCATGCCTTTGATGCGGGCGGCGAAGATCACCACCGCGCTGGCCTCTCTAGCGCTGGCACTGGTCTTGGCGGTCATTGCGGGTTTCCTGCCGCCCTTCAGCGCCGCTTCCCCGGCACGCCTCAACCTTCACTATGTGGAGGAGAACGGCCGCGCCGTCTGGGCCGCCGACCCGGTGGTGCATCTGCCGGAGAGCTTGCGCCGGGCCGGCCATTTCGCGGGTATCGCGCGAATTCCGCTCCTCGGCCGCGCCTATGTCGCCGATGCGGGGAGGGCTCAGATTGCTCTTCCCGATGCGGCAGTCGAACGCGAAGGCGACAGGGTCACCGTTACCCTGCACGGCTCGATGCAAGCCACCGGTATGATGCTCGTCTCTTCGGCGCCCTTCACGATTGATGCAGTTGGCGGTCGTCCTTTCGAAGGGCTGCCTCACGTTACGCGGCTTCTGTGCGACACGCCGGATTGCGCCCGGGCGACAATCGCACTCAAGCAAAAGACTATTGGTTCGTTTGAAGTGATCGAGGTGCGGCGTGGACTTCCGGTGACAGGGAATGTTCTGCTCTCTGCCCGCCCGGCCGACGCGGTGCCATCGGGCGCCGGCGACCAGACATGGCTGGTCCGTCAGATTCCTTAAACATCCACGCCGGTGGCGAAGGGCGCCTTTTCCTGGATGAACTGGAAACGCAATTCCGCCTTCTTGCCCATCAGCCGTTCCACCAGCGCCTCGGTTTCCTTTCCCGCCGTCAACTCGACCTTGGTCAGGCTGCGGCTCGCCGGGTGCATGGTGGTTTCCCGCAATTGCTGCGGCATCATCTCGCCCAGGCCCTTGAAGCGTGAGATTTCCACCCTGGCGTTGGCGCGGAATTCGCTTTCGATCAGCCTGTCGCGATCGGCCTCGTCGCGCGCATAGACGGTTTTTGCGCCCTGGGCCAGCCGATAGAGCGGCGGCATCGCAAGATAAAGGTGGCCGTGTACGATCAGCTCCGGCATCTCGCGATAGAAGAAGGTGAGCAGCAGCGAAGCAATATGCGCTCCGTCGACGTCGGCGTCGGTCATCACGATCACGCGCTCGTAGCGCAAATCCTCCTCGCGGTACTTGGCGCCCGAGCCGCAGCCCAGGGCCTGGACTAGGTCCGACAATTCCTGATTTTGCTCGAGCTTTCCCTGGCCGGCGCTGGCAACGTTGAGGATTTTGCCTTTGAGAGGCAAAATCGCCTGGGTGGCGCGGTCGCGCGCCTGCTTAGCGCTGCCGCCTGCGGAATCGCCTTCCACCAGGAAAATCTCGGTACCGACGGCTGCATCGCGGGTGCAGTCGGCAAGCTTTCCGGGCAACCTGAGCTTGCGGGTTGCCGCCTTGCGCGAGATTTCCTTTTCCTGCCGTCGCCGGAGCCGGTCTTCGGCACCGGCGATCACGAAATCCAGCAGCTTCCCCGCTTCGGCCGGACTCTCCGCCAGCCAGTGATCGAAATGATCGCGCACCACGCTTTCGACCAGGCGCAGTGCATCGGGGCTCGAAAGCCGGTCCTTGGTCTGGCCCTGGAATTCCGGCTCGCGGATGAAAACCGAAAGGACGGCGCAGGCGCCTGCCATCACGTCTTCGGCGGTTATCAGCGCGGTCTTGCGATTGCTGGCGCGTTCGCCATGGGCCCTGAGCGCCTTGGTGAGCGCGTTGCGCAATCCCTGCTCGTGCGTTCCTCCTTGCGGGGTAGGGATGGTGTTGCAATAGGACTGAACGAAGGGATCGCGGGCAGGCGTCCAGGCTACCGCCCATTCGACCGCACCCCCTAGGCGCGCGCGATCTTCGCTTTGGCCGGCAAAGTCGCGGGTATGGACGGTGTCGGACTTGCCGATCTCGCTCTTGAGGAAATCGCGCAGACCCCCTGGAAATGTCAACGTCTCTTCCTTGGGCGTATCGTCCTTGATCAGGGAAGGATCGCACTGCCAACGTATTTCGACGCCGCGAAACAGATAGGCCTTGGACCTGGCCATCCGGTAAAGGCGCTCGGGTGAGAAATGCGCGGGCCCGAAGATCTTTGAATCCGGCCTGAAGGTCACGAGCGTGCCGCGGCGGTTGACCGAGCCCAATTCCTTGAGCTTGCCAATGGGCAGGCCGCGCGCGAAGCGCATCATGTGGCCGCGGCGGTCACGCGCCACCTCAACCTCCAGCCATTCCGAGAGGGCGTTGACGACCGAGGCTCCCACGCCGTGTAATCCGCCGGAGGTTTCATAGGCCTTGCCGCCGAACTTCCCGCCGGCGTGAAGGGTGGTCATGATCACTTCCAGCGCCGATTGGTTTTTGAATTTCGGGTGGGGGTCAACCGGAATGCCGCGTCCATTGTCGCGTACGGAAAGGACATTGCCGACCTTGAGCTCGACCTCGATGCGGCTCGCATGCCCCGCCACTGCCTCGTCCATGGCGTTGTCGAGAATCTCCGCCGCCAGGTGATGCATGGCATGGCCGTCGGTTCCCCCGATGTACATGCCGGGGCGTCGGCGCACGGGCTCGAGCCCTTCCAGGACCTCGATGTCCTTGGCGGTGTAGGTCCTGGCCGCCGCGGGAGCGGCGGAAAATAGATCGTCGGTCGTTTTGGCCATGAACGAATCGAAGGTCGCGCGTACCAAGTATGCGGTACATCCGCTTCAGGGAAGGTGCGGGCCCGAAGACAACGAAAATAAAATAAAGCCGCGTCGGCGTTCCCGCCGACGAAAATCCGGCCCGATCAGACCGAATAGTACATCTTGAACTCGACCGGATGAGGGGTGTGCTCGAAAGCGTAAACCTCGCTCATCTTGAGTTCCGTGTAGCTGTCGATGAAGTCGTCGCTGAACACCCCGCCTTTTTTGAGGAAGGCGCGGTCATGGTCGAGATTCTCCAAGGCTTCCCTGAGACTCCCGCAGACCTGCGGAACCTTCTTCAATTCTTCCGGCGGCAGGGCATAAAGATCCTTGTCCATGGGGCCACCCGGATGGATCTTGTTCTCGATCCCATCCAATCCCGCCATCAGCATCGCCGCATAGGCGAGATAGGGGTTGGCGCCTGGATCAGGAAACCGCACCTCCACCCGCTTGCCCTTGGGCGACGGCGAAAAGGGAATCCGGCAAGAGGCCGAGCGGTTGCGGGAGGAATAGGCCAGCAGCACCGGAGCCTCGAAGCCGGGGATCAGCCGCTTGTAGGAATTGGTCAGCGGGTTGGTGAAGGCGTTGAGCGCCTTGGCATGGCGGATTATGCCGCCGATGTAATAGAGGCAGGTGTCGGAAAGATCGGCATAGCCGGAGCCGGCGAACAGGGGCTTGCCCCCTTTCCAGAGGGACTGATGCACATGCATGCCGGAGCCATTGTCGCCATAAATGGGCTTGGGCATGAAGGTCGCGGTCTTTCCGTAGGACTGCGCCACCTGGTGGACCACATATTTGTAGATCTGCATGTAGTCGCCGCACTTGGTCAGGGTGTTGAACCTGAAGCCAAGCTCATGCTGGGAACTGGCGACTTCATGGTGATGTTTTTCGGGATTGATCCCCATGTCGCCCATGATGGCCAACATCTCGCCGCGCATGTCCTGCTCGGAATCGACCGGCGGCACCGGGAAATAACCGCCTTTCACTTGCGGGCGATGGCCAAGATTGCCTTGGTCATATTCGGTGCCGGTGTTGTAAGCCCCCTCCCGCGAATCGACATGGTAGAAGGCTTTGTTCATGCCGACGTCGAAACGGGCATTGTCGAAAACGAAGAATTCCGCTTCCGGTCCGAAATAGGTGGTGTCGCCGATGCCGGAGGAGTTCACATAAGCCTCGGCGGCGCGCGCGATGGAGCGCGGGCAACGCCCATAGCGCTGCCCGGTGGTGGGCTCGTGCACGTCGCAGATGAGGATGAGGGTGGTCTGGGCAAAGAAAGGATCGATGACCGCGGTGTCCAATTCGGGGACCAGGAGCATGTCGGACTCGTTGATGGCCTTCCAGCCGGCGATGGAAGAGCCGTCGAACATGGTGCCGTGATTGAGAAAATCCTCATCGACCATGGACAGGTCGAAGCTGACATGCTGCCACTTGCCGCGCGGGTCGGTGAAGCGGATGTCCACGAACTTCACGTCCTTTTCCTTGATCAGCGTGAGGATGTCGCTTGCGCTGTTCTTCTTCTCGGCCATGACTTTCCTTTCTTCGATTTATCTAATACCTCCCGGGGAGGGGCGCTCCTGGGGTGCGGTATCTCAGATCGCGTCCGGTCCGGTCTCGCCCGTGCGGATGCGGATTGCTTCCTCGACATCGAGGACGAAAATCTTGCCGTCGCCGATGCGCCCGGTGCGTGCCGCCTTTTGAATGGCCTCGATCGCCGCTTCCAGCCGCGATTCCGCCACCACGATCTCGATCTTCACTTTGGGCAGGAAATCCACCACATATTCGGCGCCGCGATAAAGTTCGGTATGCCCCTTCTGGCGCCCGAAGCCCTTGGCCTCGGTCACGGTTATGCCCTGCACCCCAACCTCCTGCAGCGCTTCCTTCACTTCGTCGAGCTTGAACGGCTTGATGATGGCTTCGATCTTTTTCATGTGTGCTCTCGCCGATCCTCGCCTGTCGCGATGGCCTTAAGCGGCTTTTTAGCCAGTTGGCGAGGGACCAGGGTCTGCTTTTTTGCCGCAATGTCCTTGGCTTTCAAGGATTTGTAGGTTTTACCCACAGGTGGCCGAAGCCCGCTGCCCATATCCAAGGCAGGTTGCTTGCTTTCGAGGCCCAGGCGGCGGGCATTTGCGAGCCCTCCCGGGCTCTGCAATTGTGCCGCTCCCGATGCGCGCCCCTTCTTTCAATCCGGTCTTTGCGAGGCAAGGCACCACGATTTTTACGGTCATGTCGGCGCTCGCCACCGAGCACAAGGCCGTCAATCTGGGCCAAGGGTTTCCCGATCTCGACGGGCCGGAGGCAATCCGGGCCGCTGCCGCCAAGGTGCTGATGGAAGGCCCCAACCAATATCCGCCCATGCAGGGCATGCCGCAATTGCGGCAGGAACTCTCCCGCCACGCCAGGGATGTCTATGAGCTCGATTATGACTGGCATGATGAAGTGCTGGTGACATCGGGCGGTACCGAAGCGCTCACTGCCGCGATCATGGGCCTGGTGGGGCCGGGCGACGAAGTGGTGCTGATCGAGCCGGCCTATGATTCCTACCGGCCCATTGTCGAAGCGGCCGGTGGCATCGCCCGCACCATAACCCTTCAACCACCTCGCTGGCGGCTCACCGAAGACTTGTTGGCGGCGGCGATCACGGCGCGCACGCGGGTGGTGATGATCAACACGCCACTCAATCCCGTGGGTCGCGTTTTCGATCGGGAAGAGATGGAATCGATCGCCAACGCGCTGGCGAGGAGCCAGGCTTTCGCCATTTGCGATGAAGTCTACGAGCATCTTACCTACGATGGCAGGACGCATATTCCGCTGGCCAGCTTGCCCGGCATGCGACAACGGACCGTCCGCATAGGCTCGGCAGGAAAGATCTTCTCCTTGACCGGCTGGAAAGTGGGCTGGGTTTCAGGCCCACGCGCGATGATCTCGGTAATCGCCAAGGCGCACCAATTTCTCACCTTCACCACGTCGCCGGCCTTGCAGTTGGGGATCGCCCACGGGCTTCGCCATGAGATGGCAGCGGTAACGGCGCTCGCCTCGCGGTTGGAGGCCAATCGCGACCTTCTGGCGTCCCGCCTCAAGAGGATGGGCTTCGAAGTGCTTGCCTGTGAAGGCACCTACTTTCTTACCGCCGGAATCCGCAATCTCAGCGACGAAAAGGATCGGCCATTTTGCGAGCGCCTGGTGAGGGAAGCAGGCGTCGCTTTGATTCCCCTCGGCGAATTTTTTTCCGGGACTGGCGGCCCCGACGGGTTCGTTCGTTTCGCCTTCTGCAAGCAAAGAAGCGTGATCGAGGAGGCGTTGGGGCGGCTTGAAAGGCATTTCCGCCATGGCTGACCTTTGGCAATGGAACGCGCCCCGGCTTTCAGCGGCTTTCGCGGCGAGAGAAACGTCCCCTGTCGAAGTTGCCAAGGCCCTGTTCCAACGCATCGGCTGCTTGGATGGGAAAGTGAACGCCTTCTGCCTGATCGATAAGGAAAGAAGCCTCGAGCAGGCGCGCGCCTCGGAAGCGCGCTGGATGAAGAGCGCGCCGCTTTCGCCTCTGGACGGTGTGCCGGTGGCGGTCAAGGACCTTCTGCTCACCCGCGGCTGGCCCACTTTGCGGGGTTCGCTGAGCATCGACTCGCGTCAGACCTGGAACGAGAATTCACCGGCCGTGGCGCGGCTCGGGGAAGCAGGCGCCGTGCTGCTGGGCAAAGTGACGACCCCCGATCATGGCTGGAAGGGGGTAACGGATTCGCCTCTGACCGGCATCACCCGCAATCCCTGGAATCTCGGCAGGACGCCCGGCGGCTCGTCGGGCGGCTCGGCGGCGGCGCTGGCGGCGCGATTCGTGCCGTTGGCGCTCGGCACCGATGGCGGGGGTTCGATCCGCATTCCGGCAAGCTTCTCCGGAGTTTTCGGGCTTAAGCCGCAATTCGGACGGGTGCCCGCGTGGCCGCCATCGCCTTTCGGCACGCTCGCCCATGTCGGCCCCATGAGCCGCGATGTGGAAGGAGGAGCCATGTTGCTTGACCTGATTGCCAAGCCCGATGCCCGCGACTGGCAGGCCCTGCCTGCTGCCAGGCACGGTTTTCGCGAAGGTCTTGCCAAAGGCGTGCGCGGCAAACGCGTGGCCTTCAGTCCCACCCTTGGCCATGCCGACAACATCGAAGAGGATGTGGCCACCGTGGTTGCCGCCGCCGCCAGGCGCTTTGCCGAACTGGGCGCCCATGTGGAGGAAGTCGATCCTCCCGGCGGCGATCCGGGGCCGATGTTCCAGACGTTGTGGTGGTCCGGCGCCGGTTTTCTGTTCGGGCAGGCCCCCCCTGAGGAGAAAGCCTTGCTCGATCCGGGCCTGGTGGCGATTGCGGAGGAGGGCGCTGCAATCCCCGTTCATCGCTACATCGAGGCCAATGTCGCGCGCGGGGTCTATGCCAGCGAAATGCGTGTCTTTATGGAAGGATACGATCTTCTCTTGACGCCGGCCCTGGCAGTGGCGGCTTTCGACGTGGGAAAAGTCTCCCCCTATGACGGGCGAGGCTCCTGGCCCAGTTGGACGCCTTTCAGCTTTCCCTTCAATCTCACCCAGCAGCCGGCCGCCAGCGTGCCCTGCGGCTACACCCGGAATGGCTTGCCGGTAGGACTTCAAATCGTGGGCCGCGCTTTTGACGATGGGAGCGTGCTGGCGGCCGCCAAGGCCTACGAAGCGGTCGATTCCCATTGCGACGACCTGCCGCCTGGATTCGAATGACGGCCCATGACCGGAGAGATTCTCACCACTGACGAGATGCGATGCGCCGACCAGGCCGCGGCGGCGGCGGGGATGGCTTCGCTCGGCTTGATGGAAAATGCCGGCCGCGCCGTCGCCGACGCCATCGCCGCGCGCTTTCCACCATGCCGGGTCGCAGTCTTGTGCGGGCCCGGCAACAATGGCGGCGATGGGTTCGTGGTGGCGCGCCTGCTCGCGCTCCACGGCTTCGAGGTCGTGGTGGCGCAATCGGGCGGTCACCAAGGCGAGGCGGGAGAGATGGCGGCCAGATGGAAAGGAGTCGTCTCTGCCCTTGAACCATCCTCTCTGGAGGGCGCCCTCCTGGTGGTGGATGCCCTGTTTGGCGCCGGCCTTTCCCGGGATTTGACCGGGCCAAACGCGCGACTGGTTGAAGCGCTCAATCGCGGCCATGTGCCCGTGGTCGCGGTGGACGTGCCCAGCGGCCTCGATGGCGACAGCGGCAAAGTCTTGAATTGTGGCGTGAAGGCTCATCTCACCGTGACTTTTTTCCGTCTCAAGCCCGGCCACCTCTTGTTGCCGGGGCGCGAGCTTTGCGGGGAAACGCTTTTGGCCGACATCGGCATTCCCGAAAGTGCCGCGGCCGGCAGCAGATTGTTTGAAAACACGCCGGGCCTGTGGGGAGACAAATATCGCTGGCCAAAGGCAGCCGAGCACAAATATGCCCGCGGCCACGTGGTTGTGGTGTCGGGTCCGCCGCATGCCACCGGCGCGGCGCGGATGGCGGCACGAGGCGCGCTGCGCATCGGTGCCGGGCTTGTGAGCGTGGCTGCCGAAGGCGAGGCGGCCAGGATCAATGCCGGCCAACTCACCGCCATCATGGTCAAGCCGTT
>JBOHKF010000379.1:0-4008 GCA_050729015.1 Rhizomicrobium sp.
GCACCTCATCTTCCTGCCGAAATACTCTCCCGACCTGAACCCAATCGAACAGGTCTTCGCCAAACTCAAACACGAGTTGCGAAAAGCTGCGGCCCGAACCGTCGAAACCGTCTGTGCCGCAATCGGAAAAGTGCTTGGAACCTACTCCCAAGGAGAGTGCGCCAACTATTTCACCAACGCAGGTTACGCCTGAGCGAACCTAAATTCATCCCGCTCTAATGGTGCAATAGCTCGCTTTGCTTCCCGGTATTTCCGATTTGTTCGCAGGTGCGGAGCAAATGCGAACGGGAAAATGCTGATTTTATCGGGACTTATGGTAGATGCGGCGGGGAGTGAACCCGTGACCCTCCCGTGTGGAGGGATCAACCGCATCGGGCGGCTACCGTCTGGTCCAGGCGCGATGCTTTTCGTCGAATGGGCCCAGCCTGCATCCTTGAAAGCCGCGTATGAGACCTATAGCCTTTTGCACAAGCCAAACGCCTGCCTCGATGCGCGACTGCTTCGCCGTCCCGACGCCGTTAGGCGCCACGTTGAAACCAGAACAAAATACCCAGGGAGACCGCCGATGACACATATGATCCGTGAAGAGATGAAGGACGATCTGCTCGCCCGCGGCTATTCCCGCCGGCAGATGATGCGCGCTGCGCTTATGTTCAGCGGGGCAACGGCGGCGGCGCTCAGCCTGAGCACTGAGTTGGCTTTCGCCCAGGAGGATGAAGCGGCCCATGAGATGGTTCGCATCGGCCTGAACGAATGCTGGGTAGGCCCGATGGCGCCGGGCCTCAAGGCGGGCAATGCGGCGTTCGCCAATTCCAACCGCTATTCACCCCATGGCGAGGCGGGCCAGTTGATCAAGGCTATCGCCACGATGGAAAACCTGCCGGAAGACCATGTCGTCACCTATGCCGGCTCCGGCGAAATCCTCGCCCGCACCGTGGTCGCCTACTGCTCGCCCACCAAGGCACTGGTGCAGGCCAACCCCAGCTATGACTCGCCGCAGAGGGTGGCGGAGGCCATCAATGTGCCGGTCACCTATGTGCCGCTGACCTCGGACTATCGTCACGACGTCAAGGCGATGCTGGCGGCCAATCCCAATGGGGGCGTCTATTATGTGGTCAACCCCAACAACCCCACCGGAACCATGACGCCGATGGCGGAGATCGAATGGCTGGTGGACAACAAGCCCGCCGGTTCGGTCGTGTTGCTGGACGAAGCCTATATCCATTGGAGCAAGGACTATCCCAACAACACCGCCACCCATCTGATCAGGGCGGGCAAGGACGTTGTGCTCACGCGCACCTTCTCCAAGGTGTTCGGCATGGCCGGCGCGCGTGTGGGATTCCTCATGGCGAGGCCCGACATCGCCAAGAAGATTGGACTCTATGACCATGGCGAGCGGCCTACGATCCCGACCACGGCTTGCGCCACGGCGAGCCTCACCCAGGTCGCGCTGATGAACGCCCGCCGCAAGGAAATGTGGGAGAATCGCGCCATGACGGTGGCGTATCTCACCAAGCGCGGCCTGAAACTGATCGGCCGGAGCGAAGCCAACATGATCATGGTGGACTGGAAGACCAAGTCGGCCAAGGATATGGACGCGATTTACAAGGCGGCGGGCGTGCAGATCGCCCGGCCCCGCTGGCCAATCTGGCCGAATGTCGGCCGTATCTCCATCGGGAGCAAGGCCGACATGGAAGCCTTCATGAACGCCACGGGCAAAATCCTAGCCTGACCCCGATTGCCGTGGGACATCAAGCGCCCCTCTCGCGCAGGGGCGCTTTTTGTTTGCGCCCAAGAGAGGCTGCATTTGCCGAATGATACTCGCCGGTGGTCTGCTTGTGGGGTCAAGCGGATACAGGCTGGGGCGCCGCGGCGGTGGGCTAAAGCGGATCACCGATTTTATGAAACGGCGATCCGATCGATCACAAGGGCCGGGGACGCCGTCCCGATTTTTGGCGCGCGACATCGTCTGGAAGCTGCTGCAACCGGAATCCGGGGCGCGTCACTTCGAAGCTCTTCCAGCCGCCGGCCGATATGCTGTGAGCCTCGCCCCGGGCGACGAATTGAAGGGCTCCATTAAGGCCCAATCCCAGCGTTTCGACTTCATAGGTTTCCGCTTTCTGCTTTGTCCCGGTTCGTATGACGGTCAGAACAAGGGGGCCGATGTCGAAGTCCATGCTCATGGATCAAACGTCCGGGTGGCGGTTGAACAGCGTCTCGTCGGCGCCACTCCTATCACGTCAAAGCCAATAGGACACGGCCCGCTGGCAAGACCGGCAGGGTCGAATGTGCGTCGAATGGATGAAGTCAGAACCAGATGTCCGCAATCGAGGCTTCGCGGGGCCCTTCCTTCCAGCGCAGACCGTCGAAATGATCCACGGCGATAGGCCCCACGGCATCGGGCTCCGCCAACCGGAGATTGACGGCCATGCGGCGACGGCCATCTTTGCGGGTGCCAAGCCCACGCCAGTAGGCGACGCACCCGCAAACCGGGCAGAAATGAAATCCGAGCCTCCGTTCCCCCAAACGTAGGTCCGGGTGCCCCCCCGACACTTTTATTCTCTCATTCTCAAAGTCATATCCCCAAATCGCGCCATGGCGCCGGCAGATCGCGCAATTGCAGGCTGTTGCGGCTTCGGGGATGCCGTCAAAGCGCCAGCGGATGGCGCCACAGTGGCAGGACCCTTCGATCATCCGATTTCTCCTTCGCTTGGCGTTAAGGGACGAAATATGCGGGAAATCAATGGCCCGAGCCGGATTTTGCCGCTAACCTGGACAAGCGAATCCGAGGAAATTGCGGGCCATGAAATCTCTTTTGTTTGGAATTGCAGCCGCAGGCTTTCTGTCGCTGATGGGCTGTACGTCTTATCCGGGGGCGATTCAAACCGGCATGGCCCAAGCCGTGCCGCCCTACCACCCGATGCAGAGCGCCGATCTGGACGCCCAGGACGGCATCAAGCCGGTCGAAAGCGCCACGCACGATTTCGACATCAGGATCGCGCCGTTCCTTTAGACGCCCCGTCTCGAGCGACCCCGTGCATTTCGCGTCTTGCCGGACCTCAGTGGCCGGTGAGTTCCGCCACCAGGGCGCGGTTGTCGTAGACTTTCGCCAGCGCCTCAGTAATAGCGGCGGTGGAGACGATCACCGTCCGGTTGACGTGGTCATTGAATCCGAACGCGCCGCCAAGGCTTTCGATATTGCCGTCGAACACCGCGCCGACCACGTCTCCTTCGGCGTTGACTGCGGGCGAGCCGGAATTTCCGCCCACCACGTCATTGTCGGTGACGAAATCCAGCACCACCCCCGGATTGACCTTGTTTTCGGCATTCTGCCAGTTGGGCGCGAGCGCGAACGGGAATTGCCCCGTGGCGCGTTGCCAGAGCCCTTTGAAATAGGTGAAGGGGTCCACCGTATGGCCATTGTCGGTCCAGCCCTCCACTTTCCCGTAGGACAGTCGCAACGAGAAAGTCGCGTCCGGATAGACATGGGTGCCATAAATGGCGAATCGGGCATGGGCGATGGCCTGCTGGGCGCGATCGGTGGGACCGGAGACCCGGTCCTCATATCGCTTGCGGATGGCGCGCGACGCCTGATCGGTGGCCAGCACATAGCGGATCATGGGGTCGGTTGAAGCCTTCACGGCCGCGAGCCCGCCATCCCAGAGGGCTTTGCGGGCCTTGGGGTCGCGGAGTGCGGATTGCGCGAGGCGCTTGGAAAGTGTCTCCGGCGAATCCTTGCCCAGGAATATCTTCGTTCCTGGCGCGTCCACGGTGAGGTTCTCTCGGAGCTTCGAAAGCCAGAACTCCAGGGTGAGCTGTTCCAGGTCCGGATAGATCGGTTCGGGATCGAGAAGCTCTTTGCTCAGAAGCGGCAGCCGGCTGTCGGTATATTCGGGAAGCCTCCGGCCGTTGGGCTTGGTGCGCTCTTCGGCGCCGCGGACGATGGCGCGCGCGAAGCGGAACAGGTCCGACCCCAAGCCGGCCCGGCTCTCCATCATGGTGTAGGGA
>JBOHKF010000380.1:0-7021 GCA_050729015.1 Rhizomicrobium sp.
TGGGTCCTCACCTCCTATATCGTGGCGGCAGCGATCACCATTCCGCTGACCGGGTGGCTCGCGGGAGAGTTTGGGCGCCGCAGGGTTTTCCTCACCTCCATCTTCGTCTTCACCGTCGCCTCGGGCCTGTGCGGATTGGCAACGTCGCTCGGTCAGATCGTGCTGTTCCGTTTCCTTCAGGGCGTGGGCGGGGCGGCGCTGGTGCCGCTGTCGCAAGCAGTCCTGTTCGACATCAATCGACCCAAGGATTTCGGCCGCGCCATGTCCATTTGGGGCATCGGCGTGACCATGGGCCCGATCCTGGGACCGGCACTGGGCGGCTGGCTGACCGAAAATTATACCTGGCGCTGGGTGTTCTACATCAATTTGCCGGTGGGTATTCTCGCCTTCGCGGGGCTCTTCTTCACCATGCCCGAAAGCCGCAATGCTCAATCTTCGCGCTTCGATTTCCTGGGCTTCGCCACCTTGAGCATCGCGATCGCTACGCTCCAGATCATGCTCGACCGCGGCCAGCTTCTGGATTGGTTCTCCTCGCCCGAAATCGACATCGAGGCCCTGGTCTGCGGCACCGCCTTTTATCTTTTCCTGGTGCATACTTTTTCCTATGCCAAGCCCTTCCTGAATCCGCATCTGTTCCGCGACCGGAATTTCCTGGCCTCCAACATTTTCATTTTCGTGTTAGGTGTGGTGTTGTTCGCCACGCTCGCGCTGCTGCCGCCGCTGCTGCAGAACCAGATGAATTACCCGGTGGTGCTGACCGGGCTCATCACCGCGCCCAGGGGCATCGGCACCATGGTGAGCATGATCGTGGTGGGCCGCCTGGTAACCCGCGTGGATGCCCGCGCCATCATTGCCGTGGGCCTGCTGCTTACCGCCTTTTCTCTCTGGCAGATGACCCATTTTTCCCTTTTGATGGATACCTGGCCGGTAATCATTTCCGGAATCATCCAGGGATTTGGCGTGGGATTGGTTTGGGTACCGCTCTCGACCGTGGCCTTCACCACCTTGCCCGCCAACCTGCGCAATGAAGGCACCGCCTTCTTCAACCTGCTCCGCAATGTGGGAAGCTCGATCGGCATCTCGGTGGTGATGTTTCTGCTTACCCAGAACATGCAACGTCTTCATGCCTCGATGGCCCAGAACATTACCCCTTACAATTTGGCGGCCAATCCCGCGGCCATGGCTGCCCATCTCAATACCGGCAGCCTTTCGGGCCTTCTCGGCCTCAACGGCATGATCTCCGATCAAGCGGCGATGATCGCCTTCATTGACGATTTTCAGTTGATGATGGTCCTTACCCTGGCCAGCATTCCCCTGCTTTTGCTTCTTAAGAAAGTGCGACCTTCCGGTCATGCGGTGCTGGAATGATGCGCGCGGCTTTTTTCCTGAGCGCGGCCCTCATCTTGTCGGCCTGCACCATGGGCCCCGACTTCAAGGCGCCCGAAGGCCCGCAAATCTCCACCTACGGCGCCAAGGAGGATAAGCCGGCCCCTGACGATCAGCGCGTTGCTCTGGGCAAGCGCATCGAAGGCGATTGGTGGGCGGGCTTTCGGTCGACCCAACTCAACCAGGTGATCACGCTCGCCCTTTCCGGCAACGAGGACATTGCCGCCGCCAAGGAGCGGATGGCAGAGGCCGAGGAGGACGTGAACGCGGCCGAAGGGGCGCTTCTGCCGCAAGTGGCTCTGGGCGCGACCGCCGGTTACCAGAAATATGGCCGCGCCCTGTTCGGGCCCCTCAATTTCGCGATTCCCGCCTTTGCCTATTATACCCTGGGCCCCAGCGTGAGCTTTCCGCTCGACCTGTTCGGAGGCGAGAAACGCGCGGTGGAGGAACGCAAGGCGCTTAACGATTACCGACATTTCGAGCTGGATGCGGCCTATCAATCCTTGACCGCTCACGTCGCCGCAGAGGCTTTGGCCTTGGCTTCGGCGCGCGCCCAGCAAAGCACGCTCGACGCCATCATCGCCGACGATCAGCGCAACGTGGATCTGGTGCAGGCGGCCATCGATGCCGGCTCGGGCACGCGCGTGCAACTGGTCAGCGCCCAAAGCCAACTGGCCGAGGACCGGGCCTCGATGCCCGATCTGCGTCAACAAGAGGCGGTCGCGCGCCATGCGCTGGCGATCCTGGTGGGCAAGGCGCCGGCGGAATGGAGCCCGCCGGCATTCTCCCTTGACGGCTTCACTCTTCCCAGCGAATTGCCGATGAGCCTTCCATCGGAACTGGTGCATCGCCGTCCCGATATCGAAGCGGCGGAAGCGCAGCTTCATGCCGCCAGTGCCGCGATCGGGGTGGCAACCGCCAACCTCTATCCCAACATCACCTTGAACGCGGGCGTGACCCAGCAGGCGCTGACGCCCGCCGGACTTTTCAACAGCATCGCCAACGCCTATTCGCTGGCTGCCAACCTCACCCAGCCGCTCTTCAATGGCGGGCGGCTCCATGCCGAGCGGCGCGCCGCGGTGGACAATTACAAATCGAGTCTTGCTGTCTATCGCCAAACCATCCTCATCGCCTTCGGTGACGTGGCCGACCGCTTGCAAGCCTTGGCGAACGACGCCGACCGCGTCCGCGCCGACGAGGCCGCCGGCGAAACCGCGGCACAGTCACTCGACCTGGCGCGCAAGAGCTTTCAGGCAGGCAATTCCGGCATCCTGGACGTGATTGATGCCGAAAGGCGCAATGCCCAGGCGCAATTGGGTTACGCCCGGGCCAAAGCGCAACGCTTGGTGGACACGGCAGAACTTTATTTGGCAGCCGGCGGTTCGCCGATTGCGCCCGCCGCCAGTCGGCCCGCGCAGCCGTAGTGCCGGTCGCGCCCACAGTCCAGATCCGGTCGAGCTGGTTCCCGATTTACAGCGGCGACCCTCAAACCTTGTATCAACATTTTTTGCGAAACCGGCGCTTATAAAAAGGCAATTCGAAGCATCGCTGTTTCCGGGCCCGAGGAGAGCTATATTCCTCTTACCCTGTCGCAGCGGCAGCCGCAGGGCATTGCCGCAGATGATGAGCGCGAATCTGAATTGCGGCCATCGGCAAGGTGAATTCGTTATAAGGCGGTGGGGCCGCGGGCTTTTCCGGGCCCCGCTCCCCACATGATGGAATGCAATTAATTATCCATCCAGAAAACATCCACTTTCATCGCCTACCTCTCGATCAAAGGCCGGAAGCGGCCAATCCCCTAGACCAAAGGACCTGAACATGTCGAATACCGTTTTCCCGAAGAAAGACCGCATCGGCCGCGGCACGGTCGCCGCGCTGCTGCTGGGCACCGCAATCGGCGTCGGCGGCACCGCATTGGCCCTTTCCGGCTCCTCGTTCGCGGCCGCCAATCCGCCGCCCCTCAGCCAGACGCCGATGGCTCCCCAGACAGGTTTCGCGCCGCTGGTGGCGCGAGTGAAAGCGGCCGTCGTGCAAATCACCACGACCTCCATCCCCCAGATGAGCGAAGATCAGAACGGCAATGGCCAGGGCAGTCAGGCCATGCCGCAGATGCCCAACCTGCCCGCTCCATTCGGAGACTTCTTCCGGCACTATTTCCAGCAGCATCCGGGTGGCAACAACAATTCGGGTCTTGAGGAGCATGCCCTGGGATCGGGCTTCATCATCGACCCTGCGGGCTACATCGTCACCAACAATCATGTGGTGAATGGTGCCCGCGATGTCTCCGTCACCTTGACCGACGGCAGCAAATACAAGGCCCGGGTGGTCGGCCGCGACACCAAAACCGACCTGGCGCTGCTCAAAATCAGTGTCGGCCATTCCCTCCCCTATGTCACCTTCGGCGATTCGGACAATGAGCATGAAGGCGACTGGGTGATCGCCGTGGGCAACCCCTATGGATTAGGCGGCACCGTGACGGCAGGCATCGTCTCCGCCCATGGACGCGACATCAACGAGGGGCCTTATGATGATTTCCTGCAGATCGATGCGCCCATCAACCCCGGCAATTCCGGCGGGCCGCTGTTCAACCAGTCGGGGCAGGTGGTGGGCATTGACACCGCCATCTATTCCCCTTCGGGCGGCAGCGTAGGCATCGGCTTTGCCATCCCCTCCAACGTTGCCAAAGACATCGTCGCA
The DNA here is from genome assembly GCA_050729015.1 of Rhizomicrobium sp. Classification (GTDB taxonomy): domain Bacteria; phylum Pseudomonadota; class Alphaproteobacteria; order Micropepsales; family Micropepsaceae; genus Rhizomicrobium. The sequence goes on from JBOHKF010000380.1 coordinate 4,084, forward strand.
CAGCTTCGCGAACACGGCAAAGTGGCGCGCGGCTGGCTGGGCGTTCAAATGCAGCCCATGACGGCCACTCTGGCCAAGGCGGTGGGCCTTTCGAGCAACCAGGGCGTGCTAGTGGATTCGGTGGTTGACGGCTCGCCTGCCCAGCATGCCAGCCTCGAGCAGGGCGATGTGATCACCGCATATGGCGGCAAACCGATCACGAGCGCCCGCGATCTCGCCATGGCCGTGGCCGACACGCCGTCCGGTAAGACGGTTCCGGTCACCGTGTGGCGCGACAACCATCAACGCGCGGTGAACGTGACCATCGGCACGCAGCAAAAGACGCAAGTGGCAATGGCCGGCAGCAACGGCAATGACGGCGCAAGAGTAGGTATGGCGCTTGAATCGCTGACGCCGGATCTGCGCAGCCAACTCAACCTCAAGTCCAGCACCCAAGGCGTAGTGGTGGGCCAGGTGACTGACGGCAGCCGGGCGGACCAAAGCGGCATCCGGGCCGGTGACGTGATCGAACGCATTGGCGGGAAATCGGTGAATACGCCCGGCGAAGTGGCGAACGCCATCGATGCCGCCGAGCGGGAGAAAAAACCTGCCATCCCCCTCTTGGTGGTGCGCAATGGCGTCACCGCCTTTGTCGGCCTTCAACTCGCGACCGGCTGAAGTCTCCTGCTCAATGGCAATCTGACAGCGCCGTGGCCCTTCGGGTCACGGCGCCTTTATATTCCGAGAAATCTTCTTGCGCGCGGGGTGCGGCCTTTTATCCGCTCTCCAGCAGAATGGCGCCCGCCGCGATCACAATCGCCGCCAGAAGTCTCTTCAAGCCCATCTTCTCACCCAGAAAGCCCAGCGCCAGCGCCATGCCGAACAGGACGCCGGTTTCCCTGAGCGCGGCAAGCTGGGCGGTTGCGCCGAAACGATAGGCCAGCATCGCCGAGCCATAGGTGACGATGGAAAGGAACGCCGCGAAAAGTCCCAGCCGCAACTGCTTGCAGGCGCCGGCGAGGACCACCCGCCCGCGAATGCCGGGGGCGGTGGTCACCACGCTCACCCCATGCGCCACGAAGAACCACAGCACGTAGGAAAATGGATCGCCGACGCGACGTACCCCGCTCGCGTCCACCAGTGTGTAGGCGCCGATGGTGAGACCGGTGGCGAGCGCGAAAAAAAGACCTTTCCTCCCGCCGGCTGTTGCCCGATATGAGAGGCCGATGCCAATCACGCCCGCGCAAACCAGCACAATTCCCAAAAGCTCGATCGGCGGCGGCTGTTCGCCCAGAAGCAGGATCGCACCCACCATGGTGAACAAGGGTCCGGTTCCCCGCGCCACCGGATAGACGGCGGAAAAGGCCGCGCTTTCATAGGACTTCACCAGAAGCAGTTCGTAAAAGGCGTGAATGAAGGCGGTCGCCGCCAGGAACGGCCAGCCGCCCCAGGGCAAGGGGACGATGGTCAGGAAGGGGGCCACGATCAGGGCGGAAAACACCCCGATCAAAAGGCGCATGGCGTATTTATCGTCCGCCCCCTTGGTCAGAATATTAACGACCGCGTGAACGGCGGCGGACAGCAGAATGAGAAAAAGCGCAATGCCCATCCCGTCCGGACGATACAAGCAGGAGAACCCGCCCGCGAGGGGTGGCCGCCGAAGAAAGACGGCGGCCCGCGGGCTACGCCGCGACTATTGCATGCCGCCCACAGCCGGCAGATCCGTCACATAATTCTCGAAGCCCACGGGGATTGCGTAGCTTTCGGCCGAGGGACGCGGAATCTCCGCCATGATGCGCTTCTTTACATCCGGCACCGCGAGCTGGTGAATCTCCTTCAACAGTTCGCGCGACGCCATGATGATGACCCCATCATAGGCGTTGCTTCGCACGCCTTGAACCAGCTCGGACATCAACTGCCAGGCGAACGTCGTTTGCGTCTCCTCGCCCGATGGCGCCGCCTTTTTCTTCACAATGCGCAGCAAACGCGATGAACCCGCGTCGCTGGCGCAAATCACAGCGTCCTTTTCGCCGGCAACCAGAACCCAGATCGAAAAATTCGGCAAAGCCTCAGCCCCAACAGTGCGAAGGGATACTGCCCCCGGCGCCCAGGCAGGCGTTATGCGGAAAAACTCCGTAAACGGCGGGTTCGCGCGGCATCACGAAGTACCGGGAAGCGTGCGCGCGATAACCGCGATCAGTTCATCGGCATCGACGGGCTTGTCGAGCACAGTGAGAGCGCCCGCCGCCCGAAGCCGTTCCTCGATCGCCTTGCTGCCATGGCCGGTGATAACGATGGTGGGCGGTAACGAACCCTCGGTTACGAGCTTTTGCATAAGCTCGAGGCCCGACATTTCCGGCATGTTGTAATCGAGAACCAGACATCCCCTGGTGCCGGATTCGAAGTCGGAAAGGAACGCCCGCGCCGATCCATAATCGCGCACGGCAAGACCTGCTGCCTCCAGCGCCGCCGCGATGGATTTGCGAACCGATTCGACGTCGTCCACCACCCAGACGACGGCGGGTTGACCAGCCGGCACGTTGCTCGCGTCTCTTTGAAATCCCCAGGCGGCACAGATAAGAGCCTTGGGGGCGGCGGGGCATCCGTAGATTATACGGATGAGTTAGTGCAGCAGCCCGACCGCGCGCGTGAGACGCACCAGGTCGGAAAGCCCCCGCGCCTTGAGCTTTTCCTGAAGCCGCGCACGATGCGTCTCCACCGTTCGGGGTGAAATGCCCAGTTCATGGGCGATCAATTTGTTGGACTTGCCCAACACCAGATGGTTGAGCACCTGATGTTCCCGGCTGGTCAGAGCCGCGATCATCTGGGCGGCCGCCTGGCTTTCCAGTTCGGCATTGCGGGTCCTTCTCCCTTGCGCCAAGGCGCGCCGGATACTGGTCAACAGCACCTGGTCGTCAAAGGGTTTTTCCAGAAAATCGAATGCGCCGGCGCGCATGGC
>JBOHKF010000381.1:0-8992 GCA_050729015.1 Rhizomicrobium sp.
GGCCGTGTTTGTCGTTGGGAAAATGCGCCGGCACCCAATCCAGAATCACGCCCAATGCGTGCGCGTGACAGCGGTCGATAAAGCGGGCGAATTGCTGAGGCGTGCCGTGGCGGCTGGACGGGGCGAATTGGGACAGGGGCTGATAGCCCCAGGACCCGGCGAAAGGATGCTCCATCACCGGAAGTAATTCGATATGGGTAAAGCCCAACTTCTTTGCATAGGGAATCAACCGGTCCGCCAAGCCGTCCCAGTTGAGAATGCCCGTGTCGGTGCCGTTGGGACGCGTCCAGGACGCGGCATGCACTTCATAGATCGAGATGGGCATGTCGGCGCCCTGCCGCCGCCCGGCCATCCAGCGCGCGTCGCTCCAGGTGAATGTGGCAGTCGGCGCCACCACCGAAGCGGTACCGGGTGGATGTTCCGCTTCGCGGGCGACAGGATCGGCGCGCAGCGGCAGAACCCGGCCGTGCGGCCCCACGATCTGGTACTTATAGAGTTCGCCCGGCCGAAGTCCGGGGACGAAAAACTCCCAAACGCCGGCCTCGTGGCGCAGCCGCATGGGGTGGCGGCGCCCGTCCCAGGAGTTGAAATCGCCGACCACGGAAACACGCCGCGCGTCAGGCGCCCAGAGAGCGAAAGAAACGCCTTCCACGCCTTCATGAATCATCGGAACGGCGCCGAATTTTGCCGCCAGATTCCAGTGTGCGCCTTCGGAAAAGAGATAAAGATCGACATCGCCAAGCACGGGGCCGAACCGATATGGATCATCGATCTCCTGGATCGCGTCCAGCCAATGAATGCGCAGGCGATATTCGGTCGGCCGCGCGATCATGCCGAGAAAGAAGCCTTCGCCCAAAGCGGTCATCGCGCGCGACGCGCCATCGTCCAGAAGTTCGACCTTCACCGCGCCCGGCTGAAAGGTGCGCACCACCCAGGCATCGCCTTCCCGATGCAGCCCTCTGACCGAAAAGGGATCATCGAGAAAGGCCCGCCAGAATCCTTCGCTGACGGAGGCGCCGCCGACCGGCGCGCGATCAGGCACCCACCACCTCGCCCGCGATCAGCGTCTGCGAAAGTCCGATCAATCCGCGCAAGGGGATCATCAGCCAATCGGGCCGGAAGGCAGCTTCGTAACACACTTCATAAGCGGCCTTCTCGAACATCAGAAGCTCCAACAGCGCCCATTCCTTGGGCTCCAGCGGCCGGCCGACTTCATGCTGATAGCCGTCGAGAAATTTCTGCCGCGACAGGCGGCGGAATTCGGCCACGATGCCGGCGGCGCGGTTCACGCCTTCGCCGCCTTCTGCCTGCTTTGCTTCGCGCTCCGCCTGGGCCGCCGCATAGTCGAAGGAGCGCAGCATGCCCGCCACGTCGCGCAAGGCGAGATCCTTGTGGCGCCGCTCATCCAACGCCTTGAGCGGTTCGCCCTCAAAGTCAATGATCTGTACGTCCTCGCCCGCGACCAGCAATTGTCCCAGATGCAAATCCCCGTGAATGCGGATGCGCGACAGACCTTCGATAAAATTGCCGCGTTCGGAGATCGCGTGGGCAAGCAGGGCCCGCTGAGCACCCAGATCCCGCGCCAGCGCCGCCGTTTCGCTGTCGCGCACGCCTCTGGCCGCGGCCAGCGCCGCGTCGAACTGACCTAAGATGCGGCTGGCAATCGCGCAAGCGCGCGAGGCGGTGGTGGATTCCGGGCTAAAGGCGGCGACGGCTGAGGGCTGGGCCAGGATGCGATGCATCTCGCCCACCCGCCTTCCCACCTGGATGGCGAAGACGGCATATTGGCCCAAGGCGCCGCTTTCTCCATGAGAGAACGGCGTAGCACTCTCATCGACGATCCGCGCCAAGCGGTCCAGCGTCCATCGCCAGCCATCGCCCTGATTGAAGACATAAGCCTGGATAATGGCCACGGTGGCGATTTCCCCAGAGCCATCCACCCGCTGCACCTCCCCCAACAGCGCCGGCGTCCCGGAAAAGCCCTTCTCGGTCAGATACCGGCTCATTTCGGCTTCGGGATGGATGCCGGCCGCCAGCCTGCGCAGCAGCTTGATCGCAATTTTTCGCGAAACCACCAAGGTGGAATTGGTCTGCTCCGCTGCCGGCCATTCGATACTCAGCGACGGCTCCAATTCTCTTTGAGTCTCCAGGAAATGGTCGGTGGGGCAGAACCGGATTTCGCCCGTGCGCAGCTTGATCGTCGCGGTTGCCCGCAACCCGTCCACGATGATCCGGGCGAATCCCGAAGTGGCAAAAGCATCCGTCAGCAGGCCGACGCGCGCGCCCTTGCGGACCCGCGCCAGCGCCAAGGGTGCTTCGAAAGGATTTGACGGCTGATCCTCCCAGGCGACGGCCAGAGGCAGGGCGTAATGGGCCTGCCCCTCCTGTTCGGGGATGGCGATTTCCGTATAAAGAAAGGTCTCGTTCGCGCCTTCAATCGCTCCCCAAAGATCGATCTCGACGTCTGCCTTGCCCTGGTCCTTCTCCCGGAACCAGCGCCGCTGGGGCACATATTGCGCCAGGAGTTGCGTGAGCGTCGCGCGCGCGCCGTTTTCGACAATTTCCGCCAGACTCTTGCGCAGCACGAACGTGTGATGCTCGATCGCGGGACCTGAGGTGGCCGAACTCCATACCGGCGGCGCCAGGTCGCTGGCCAGCAGGAACCAATAGAAGCCATAAGGCGGCAGGGTCAGAAGATAGGAAAGTTGGCCAATCACGGGAAAGACGGCGCCACCGGACAATTCCATGGGTACCCGGCCGGCAAACTGCGACAGGTCCAGTTCCACAGCCTGCGCGCCGCGCGAGACATTGGCCACGCAGAGGATGGTCTGGCCGTCATGTTCGCGCAAATAAGCCAGCACCTTGCGATTCTGCGGCTGAAGGAAGCGTATGCTGCCGCGCCCGAACGCCTTGTGCTTGCCCCGCTCCACCAGCATGCGGCGCAGCCAGTTGAGGAGCGAATGGGGGTCGCGCCATTGCGCCTCCACATTCACCGCCTCGAAGCCGTAGAGCGGGTCCATGATCATGGGCAGGACCAGTGAGGCGGGATCGGCGCGCGAGAATCCGCCGTTGCGGTCCGAAGACCATTGCATCGGGGTGCGAACCCCGTCGCGATCGCCGAGATGGAGATTGTCTCCCATGCCGATCTCGTCGCCATAGTAGATCACCGGCGTCCCCGGCATGGTCAGCAACAGGGAGTTCATCAATTCGATACGCCGGCGATCGCGTTCCAGAAGCGGCGCGAGCCGTCTGCGGATGCCGAGGTTGAGCCGCGCCCTTGGCTCGGACGCATAGGTCTTCCAGAGGTAGTCGCGTTCCTTGTCGGTGACCATTTCGAGGGTGAGTTCGTCATGATTGCGAAGGAAAATCGCCCATTGGCAATTGGCGGGGATTTCCGGCGTCTGGCGCATGATGTCGGTGATGGGGAAACGATCTTCCTGGGCAATGGCCATGTACATGCGCGGCATCAGAGGAAAGTGAAACGCCATGTGGCATTCGTCGCCGGTGCCGAAGTAGATCTGGGTGTCTTCCGGCCATTGATTGGCTTCCGCCAGTAGCATCCGGTCCGGAAAGCGGCGGTCCACTTCACTGCGGATGTGCTTCAGGACGGCATGGGTCTCGGGCAGGTTTTCGTTGCTGGTGCCTTCCCGTTCCACCAGATAAGGCACGGCATCGAGCCTCAAGCCATCCACGCCCATCTCCAGCCAGAAGCGCATCACCGCAAGCACCGATTTCAGCACCCGGGGATTGTCGAAATTGAGATCGGGCTGATGGGAGTAGAAGCGGTGCCAGAAATAGGCCTTGGCTTCCTCGTCCCACGTCCAGTTGGACTTTTCGGTATCGAGAAAGATGATGCGGGTGCCCGCATATTTCTTGTCGGTCTCGGACCAGACGTAAAAGTTTCGCGCCGACGAGCCTTCCCGGGCCTTGCGGGCGCGCTGGAACCAGGGATGCTGGTCCGAGGTGTGATTGATCACCAACTCGCTAACGACCTTCAGCCCGCGGCGATGCGCCTCTTCGATGAAGCGCCTGACGTCCGACAATTTGCCATATTCGGGATGGACGTCGCGATATTCGGCGATGTCATAGCCGTCGTCGCGCCGCGGCGAGGGATAGAAAGGCAACAGCCACACACAGGTGACCCCGATCTCGGCGATGTAATCCAGCTTCGAAATCAGGCCGGGAAAGTCCCCTACGCCGTCGTTGTTGGCGTCAAAAAAGGACTTCACATGCAGCTGATAGATGACGGCATCCTTGTACCAGAGCGGATCGGCAGGTGCTGGGACGTTCATGGCACCTCGGCGCCCGCGGGTAGAACGCGCCAGATCGCGTAGGGCGCTTCCGGCGGCAGGTGCATATGTTGGACCTTGCCGGTCCAGGTGAATTTATGGCCATGAAGCAGGTCTTCGACGGTGAGGCTCTCATGATCGGAGAGACCCCATTCCCAGAGCGGAATCTCGAAGTCGCAGGCCTGGGCGTGATGGGGGTCGAGATTCACCGCAACCAGAAGCCGGTCATGGCGGTTGGGCGCCGTCCTGCCATAATAAAGGATATTGTCGTTGAAGGCGTTGTAGAAAGCGATGCCAAGGTGAGAGTGGAGCGCCGGCTCGGCCACGCGGATGCGATTGAGCTGGGCGATTTCCGCGACAATGTTTCCCGGCGCGGCGAAATCGCGCCATTTCAGTTCATATTTCTCGGAATTCTTATACTCCTCCCGCCCTGGAAGCGGTTCGGCCTCGCAGAGTTCGAAGCCGGAATAGATGCCCCAGAGGCCGGAAAGCGTGGCCGCCAGTGCCGCGCGGATCAGGAACGCCGCCCGGCCGCCGATCTGCAGGAATGGCGGATTGATGTCCGGCGTGTTGGTGAAAAAGTGCGGCCTGAAATATTCGCGAACTTCGCCCCTCGAGAGCTCGACCATGTAATCGTGGAACTCGCGCTTGGTGTGCCGCCAAGTGAAATATGTGTAGCTTTCGGAAAAGCCGATCTTGGCCAAATGGTACATGGGTTTGGGCCTGGTGAACGCCTCCGAGAGAAAGATCACGTCCGGATGGCGCGCTCTCACGTCGGCAATCAGCCATTCCCAGAAGGGCATCGGCTTGGTGTGGGGATTATCCACGCGGAAGATGCTGACGCCATGGACCACCCAGTAAAGGACGATGTCCCTGAGCGACGTCCAGAGTGCGCGGTCGGCGTAAAAGTCCGGCGTGATGATGTCTTCGTATTTCTTGGGCGGATTTTCTGCATATTTCATCGAACCGTCGGGCCGGCGGGGAAACCAGCCGGGGTGGTCTCTCAGCCAAGGATGGTCGGGCGACATTTGGATGGCGAAGTCCAGCGCCAATTCCATGCTGCGCTCGCGGACCGCCATCACCAGAGCGCGGAAATCTTCGAGCGTCCCCAACTCGGGGTGGATCGCGTCGTGACCGCCCTCCCGGCCGCCGATGGCGTAGGGACTGCCGGGATCGCCTGGACCGGCGGTCAGCGCATTGTTGCGGCCCTTCCGGTTGGTAATCCCGATGGGGTGGATGGGTGTAAGGTACACCACGTCAAAGCCCATCGCCTGAATGCGCGGCAGGTCGAGGATCACATCGCGAAGCGTGCCGTGGCGGCCGTCCCGGCCTTGGCTTCGGGGAAAGAGTTCATACCAGCCGGCAAAGCCCGCGCGTTTACGCTCGACCTCCACAGTTTGGATGGCGCTTTCGGCCAGGAATGGCCGCCGGTCCCCGGCGTGCATGGCCTTCCTGGTCTCCGGCGCAAGCAAAAGCGCGATACGATCGGCGGAGTTTAAGAACCGCAACCCTTCCAGTATTTTCTCCAGCCCCGCCCTGGTTGTGCCCGTAGCGGCGGCCATGGCCTTTTCCACCAGCAGACGGCCTTCCTCGCTTTCAAGTTCGAGTGGAAGGCCGGCGTCGCGTTTTGTCTCGATATCGCGCGCGAAACTCCCGAAAACATCCAGCCAGGCCTCGATGCGGAACTGCCAGGTCCCTTCCCGGTCGAGAACGGTCTCGGCGCCAAACCGGTCGTTGACCGGCGCGGACATGGAGATACGACGCCAATTTCGCGAGCCTGGGCCCTTGAGGCACAGTTGGGCGGCAAGCTGTCCGTGTCCGTCGGCGAAAATATCCGCCTCGACCGCCAGAAAGTCGCCCTGGCAGCGTTTGACGGCATAGAGTCCTCCATCCACCATCGGCGAGATGCGCTCGATGACCAGTCGGCGCTGGGGCAATATCGCGCTTTCCAGCACGTCGTTGCGGCGGGCGGGTTTGGGCGGCTCCGCGTTCATCTATTCTGCCGCGATGACCTCGGGCCGGCTCAGACCGTTGCCGTTCGTAAGCTTGGCAATGAAAGAGGCGCCCCATTTCGAGATGTCGGTCCGAGCGAGCGCAGCCATCAATTGTTGATGGCGGTCGCGGCGCTCCTGCAGCGGCATGCTCAAAGCCTGCTGGGTGGCCTGGCTCACCGCTTCCGGATCATTGGGATTGACCAGCAGAGCGGCCCGCAGCTCTGCGGCCGCGCCGGCAAATTCCGACAGCACCAGCACGCCCGGGTCGTTCGGGTTCTGAGCGGCAACATATTCCTTGGCGACCAGGTTCATCCCGTCGCGCAGGGGCGTCACGACACCCACGCGGGCGATGCGGAACAGGCCCGCCAACTGGTCCCGCCCATAGGCTCTGGTTACAAAACGGATCGGCGTCCACAGCACGTCGCCATAATCGGCGTTTATGCGCCCCGACAGCGTGTCGAGCTCCTGCTCCATCGCGGCATATTCGGCAATCGCCGAACGGCTCTTGGGGGTGATCTGCAAGAATGTGACTGTCCCCGCCCACTCGGGCCTGGCTTTGAGTACGTGTTCGAATGCCTCGAATTTAAGGCCCAGGCCCTTGGAATAATCGAGCCGGTCTACCCCTACCACAAGCTTGAGGCCGGTCGCGGCCAGCCGGCGGACGGTCTCGCTGCGCTCGCCCAATTGGGCCATCCGCTGGAATTCCGCCGTCTCGATGCCCACTGGAAAGGTTCCTACCCGCAAGCCTCTGGGGATGGTTCCCAGATGCGGCGAGGAACCGAATTGCTGGGCAATATAGCGGGCGAAGTTGACCGTGTCGGTCTCGGTCTGGAATCCCACGAGATCGTATTCCGCGAGGGCCCCCAAAACCTGGTCGTGATGCGGCATTGCTGCGACGACTTCGGGCGGCGGCATGGGAATATGCAGAAAAAAGCCGATGCGGTTGGTGAAACCCCGCGCGCGCAACACCTTGGCGAGCGGCATCAAATGATAATCATGGACCCAGACCAGATCGTCCGGCTGCAAATTTCCAATGAGGAGATCGGCAAAGCGGTCATTCACTCTCAGGTAACCGGAAAGGTCACGCCGCGAGAATTCCGCTAAATCTTGGCGGTAATGCAATACGGGCCACAAAACTCGGTTGGCGAAACCATTGTAATATTCCTCGAAATCCCGTGTATGGAGGTCTGTGACGACATAATCGGTGCCGTTGGCACTGGACCGATGCACGCTCATCTTGGCTGGGTCGTCCACCGCCTTGCCGCTCCAGCCCATCCAGACGCAGCGGTGCTTCTTGAGAAGGGCCCGCAACGCGACTTCCAAACCGCCCGGATGCACCGCCCGCCCGGTCGTTGGCACGGAAACCCGGTTGGAAAGAATGCAGATTCGCGCCATGGAGCCCTCGAAAGTGGCAATGGTACGACCCCGGCAAAAGTTCCCCAACCCAGTGGCTTTTGTTGGTGGCGCTTCAAATTCCGCGGGAATGCCCGGGCGCTCAGCCCGCTCTCGACCCCGAGCCGTAAGGCAGGCATTCTTGCGCACGTTCCTCTCCCCGGAAAATGAAGTCCCTCAACCTCATCTTCCTCGGTCGGAGCCGGATCGGCAACCTGTCGAAAGCTCATAGCTAGCGAGACTACCGGGCAAGAACACCCAGCGGGCTCAAGGGTCCCAGGGGGATGTAGTCGAAGCTCATCCGGCCAGCCTGGCCAAGCGGGAATTTCTCCAAGACCGCCTTGGCTTCTTCAGGCGTGGCAGCATTGATGATGAACACCACCCCCGGCCGTTTTTCTGCACATACCATTGATCGATCTTGCCGCTTAAATACGCGGCCAGCGTGGCGCGAACCTCTTGCGGCATGATGGCTGCGCGCTCGGCCGCCGTCATGGGCGCACCTTCGAAATGGGAAATGGCGAGAATCTTGGTGGTGGGAACGCTGGTGGTGGGAACGTTGGCGCCCAGGCTCTGGGCCTGAGCCGGAACGATCAGCAGAAGGCCCGCAAAAAGCGCGGCGGAAGAGATTCGCATGTCGGTCTCCTTCGAGATGGAACGATAGGAGTATATACTCCTATATTCCTTGAGACAACACCTGTAACCTCTCGTCCGGGGCGCGCGAATTGCGTGTGAATGCTGGCTTTGCGAAGCTCGCGGGGCTGCCCGAACCTTCCATGGGACCGTCTCGATGATCCTGATCCTGCTCGCCTATCTGGGCGGTGTGCTCACCATCGCGAGCCCCTGCATCCTGCCGGTGCTGCCCTTTGTTTTCGCCCGCGGCGGCAAGCCGTTCCTTAAAGGGCCTTTGCCGCTGCTGCTTGGCATGTGTGTGATGTTTGCCGCCGTTGCCAGTCTTGCCGCTGTGGGGGGCGGCTGGGCGGTAAGCGCCAATCAATATGGCCGCCTCGCCGCGATGATTCTGCTGACGCTGTTTGCCCTCACATTGATTTCCCGGCGGCTCGCCGACGTTCTTACCCGGCCGCTGGTGGCGTTGGGCGGATATTTGTCGGCGGGTGCCGGACGGCAGGAAGGCGCTCCGGGATCCTTTCTCTTGGGGCTTGCCACCGGGCTGTTGTGGGCGCCCTGCGCCGGCCCGATTCTTGGCCTGGTATTGACCACGGCTGCGATCGGCGGCGCCAGCGCGCGCACGGGTCTCCTGCTGTTCGCCTACGCATTGGGCGCAGCCACCTCGCTGGCGGTGGCGCTTCTGGTCCTGTC
>JBOHKF010000382.1:0-6514 GCA_050729015.1 Rhizomicrobium sp.
GATTTTCCTCGGCCACGACGGCCTTGAGGATCTTGGCCACCGCAAGCGGCTCGACCTCGCCATCGACCTTCACCAGGATTGCCCGGTCGGCGCCCATTGCCAGCGCCGTGCGCAGGGTTTCGCCGGCCTGCGCGGGCCCGATGGACACGGCGACAATTTCGGTGACCTGAGCTTTTTCTTTCAGCCGGACCGCCTCTTCGACGGCGATCTCGTCGAAGGGGTTCATGGACATTTTGACATTGGTCAAGTCCACGCCGGACTGGTCCGCCTTGATCCGGACCTTGACGTTGTAGTCGATCACCCGCTTGACGGGCACCAGCACCTTCATGGCGTCATCCGATCCCCATAGGCCGCGTTCGACTTTCCATCCGGAAGCCCCGCGCCCCTCTTCTTGTGCGACGCAACACTAAGCGCGACCCCATGCTTTCGTCAATAAAGCGATCTTTACGGGCGGTTTGGTGACTGAACGGCCAGGACGTGCCGCAGCGCAGCATCACAATGCGTCATTCTGCCGCACAATCACCGAAAACGGTCGTGCGCCGGCAGCCCGAACAAAGCGTGCGCTACGGCAGGCTATTTGAGGGTGTGAAGATAGGCGACGATGTCGGCGATCTTCTTTTTGCTGCTGACGCCGGCATAGGCCATCTTGTTGCCCGGCAGCATCTTGCCGGGCCCCGCGATCCATTTGGAAAGATTCTGGTCGGTCCAAACGATATGCGAGGCCTTGAGCACCGCCGAATAATGGAAGTCCGCCGCCGTCGCGGCCTTGCGCCCCGCCACCCCGAAGAGGTTGGGCCCGACGCCATTGCCCCCATCCTTGTCCACATTGTGGCAAATGGCGCAGGGCTGGAAGTCAGCCTTGCCCAGCGCTGCATCCCCTGCGGCCCAGGCCGGACTCGACAGCAGTACCGCCAGCGCGCACCCGGCGGCAATCTTCCCGTGACCCATCTATTCATCCTTCCCCGTCTTTTGCCCCTGGCTTGCGATTTAACCTGTGCACTCGGGCGTTTTCAACACGCGGAATTCGTCCAAAACGCCGCATTTCCGCTGTCGTTTGCCGGGCAACTCCCAGGAAGCCTTGCCGCCCTGGCAATTCCCGGTCATCGCACGTATGAAGGACGGGGTGTCATTTCCGGCTACCCGCGCGCGGGTAGCCCAGAAGCGAGGATTCATGCCTCCCCGCCTCATGGCTTTGAAATCGGCCGTTCCACCCCATGCGATACTTCAAACGGACGCCGCCCTTTATGCCCGCAGTCTGTTCGCCGAAGTCCGCGATATCGCCCGGCTCATTCCCGTATTCCAGAATACCGGCATTCTCCGGCGCTATTCCTGTGTGCCGATCGAATGGTATTTGGGCGAGCACGGTTGGGTAGACCGGACTTCGCTCTACGTCGAAAACGCCGTGGCGCTCCTGGAACAGGTGACACGGGCGCTGCTCGGCGAAGCGGGCCTCGGACCAAACGATATCGACAGCATCGTGGTCGTCTCCACGACCGGAGTGGCCACGCCCAGCCTGGACGCCCTCATTGTCGAGCGGATGGGACTGCGGCGCGACATCCGGCGCCTGCCCATTTTCGGCCTCGGCTGCGCGGGCGGCGTGACCGGCCTTTGCCGGGCCGCCGACCTTGCCCAGGCCACCCCCGGAAGCAAGGTTCTGTTTCTGGCGGTCGAGCTGTGCGCGCTCACCTTCCGCAAGAACGACATTTCCAAAAGCAACCTCGTGGCCACCGCGCTATTCGGCGACGGCGCGGCCGGGGCGATCCTCTCGACCGATGGCGAAGGACCGGCGCTGGGGGCTTCGGGCGAACATACCTGGCCCCATTCCCTGGACGTGATGGGCTGGGACATGGCCCAAGACGGTCTCAAGGCCCGCTTTGCCCAAAGCATACCCGCCCTGGTGGCAAGCGATTTCCGGCCTCTCCTCGATCGCTTTCTCGATCGGAATGCCATCAAGTTTTCTGAAATCGACGCCTTTGCCTGCCATCCCGGCGGAGCAAAGGTGCTCAGCGCCCTGGAAGAGGCGCTGGAGCTGCCGCCGGGCGGTCTCAAGGAAAGCCGGTCGGTGCTGCGCGACTTCGGCAACATGTCGGCGGTGACGGTGCTTTTCGTGGCCGAGCGCATGGAAGTGCGATCGCGGCCGCAGCGCACGCTTCTGACCGCTCTGGGCCCGGGCTTCTCCGTCGCCTTCCTGATGCTGGATGGGCGATGATCTGGATTGCCTATGTCATCGTCCTGCTGGTCGTGATGCAGAGGCTGGGCGAGCTCGTGCTCGCCAACCGCAACACCCGAAAGCTGAAGGCCGAAGGGGGCGTGGAGATCGGGGCTGCGCATTACCCCTTGATCGTGTTCCTGCACGGCGCCTGGCTGCTTGCCATTCTCTGGCTTTTGCCGGCCGGGCTTCGCATATCCTGGCCATGGCTTGGCGCGTTTGTCCTGCTGCAAATCGCCCGCCTCTGGGCGATTGCGAGCCTCGGTCGCTACTGGACCACGCGCATCATTTCGCTGCCTCGTGCGCCGCTGGTGAAAAAAGGCCCTTACCGGTTCCTTCGCCACCCCAATTACGTGGTGGTGGCCGGCGAAATTCTGGCGTTGCCGATGGCGTTTAGCGAGTGGGGCGTGGCGGCCTTGTTCTCACTCGCCAACGGCCTGCTTCTTCTATGGCGCATCCGCGAGGAGGAAACCGGACTGGCCCCCCGGCGCAATTTGTCGTGACCGACGTGCCGGAAGGAGCGCCAGCGGGTCCCGCGGAGATGGCGCTCTGGATAGGCTTTGGCGCGATGTGCCTGGGCCTCTTCATGGCGGTCCTCGATGTCCAGGTGGTCGCCTCTTCCCTCACCGCAATTCAAACCGCTTTCCATGTTTCCTTGGACCGGCTGGGTTGGATACAGACCGCCTACCTGATGGCGGAGGTGGTGGCGATCCCGCTCACCGGCATCCTCACCCGGGCCCTGTCGCTGCGCATTCTCTTCGCCGCTGCCAGCCTGGGCTTTGTGCTGGCAAGCCTGGGATGCGCGCTGGCGGCGAACTTCGGCGTCCTGATGGTGGGCCGGGTGGTGCAGGGATTTTTCGGCGGGATGCTGATCCCGTCGGTATTCACCGCTGTCTTTGTCCTGATTCCGAAACGCCATCACGTTCTTGCGACCACCATGGCGGGGGTGGCGGCGCTCATCGCCCCGACCTTGGGGCCGCTGCTTGGAGGCTGGCTGACCGAGACTCGTTCCTGGCATTGGATATTTCTCATCAACATCCTGCCGGGCCTGGTCGTCGCCGCGACGGTCCTCATGAGCCTCAAGCGCGAGGTCGCCGACACCGCCGCGCTGAAGAGAATGGATCTGGCGACGCTGCTGTTGTTCGCGGTGTTCCTGGCGGCGCTCCAATGGCTTTTGAACGAGGCGCCGGCGCATCACTGGCAGGGAAGCACGGTCTTAGGGGTTGCGAGCCTTTGCGCGGCGAGCATGGCATGGGGCATTCATCGCGCGCTTTCCGTCGCCCATCCCTTCATTCACCTCGGCCGGCTCGGCGAGCGGGACTTCGCGCTTGGCTGCAGCCTGAGTTTCGTTCTCGGGATCGGACTTTACGGCTCGATCTATCTTCTCTCCTTGTTCCTGGGCCTGGTGCGCGGGCATGGCCCGATTGCCATCGGTGAGGTGCTGATGGTGTCGGGCGCCGCGCAATTGCTCACCGCACCGCTCGCAGCCTGGGCGGAGACGCGCCTCGATGCCCGTCTGCTCACGCTTTTCGGTTTTCTGTTGTTCGGCCTGGGCCTTTTCGCCAATGGCTTTACCACCCAAACCAGCGACTTCCGGGCGCTGTTCTGGCCGCAAGTGATGCGGGGTCTGGCGATGATGTTCTGCCTCTTGCCGTCGACGCGCTATGCGCTTGGCTCCCGGCCGCCAAACCAGGTCGCCGAAGCCAGCGGCCTGTTCAATCTCATGCGCAATCTGGGGGGCGCAATCGGCATCGCCGTCATCGACACGATTCTCACCGAGCGGACGCAAGGCCACGTCCAACAGCTTGTCGCCCGGCTTCAATCGGGCGATCCGGTCGCGGCCGGCCTGGTGGGGCTGCCCACGGCCCTGTTCCACCATCGCGCCATGGCTCCCGTCGATCCGGTTATGCGCGCCATGATCGAACCGATGGTGCGCCGGGCAGCGCTGACCCAATCCTGCAACGAGGCGTGGCTGCTGTTGGGGGCGGTGTTTATTGCCTCGCTCCTGCTGCTGCCGGCGATGCGCCGCCGCCGCTCCTGAGTTCCGCTCCGGGCCTTCGGAACCGCCGCCGCCGCGAGCGAGTTCTCTTCATCTGACGGCATTTCCGACTCAAAGGATTCTCATGCTCGGAACCATTTTGATCGTCATCCTGCTTCTGCTGCTGCTGGGCGCGTGGCCTGCCTGGCCCTACAGCACGGGCTGGGGCTATTATCCTTCGGGCACATTGGGTCTGATCCTGGTGGTGGTGCTGGCGCTGGCGGGTCGAGTTTGACGCTATCGGCTTTGAAGGCTGTCAGGCGATGGCGAAGAAAAAACTTCTGGAAGACGTCAAGGCTCGACCGGCGCGCTTTTATCGGGCGCCCGGCGATGTTATGCGCGATCGGCGTTTCGACGATCCCGAACGACTGGCCATTCTCGAGGCGTGGGATGCGCAAGGCGATCCAGAACTCGCCGCCCGGATCGGCGAAGCCATCGAGGAAGCCCGCCGGCGCCTTGAGCTGACCGCCGAATAGGAGGACGTCATGGCACCGCGGCGCGAGCGCAAGGATATCGGAGCCGAGCAGGCCCGCCAAGGCGCCGAGACCGGGACCGTCCGCTGGGTGCTGCACATCAGCCTGATCCTGGCGATCGTCGCCGGCATCATCCTCTATTTCTCTTTCTTCCGGCTCTGAGGGTCCGCGGCCGGTCTTGACGAGGGCGGCGGCGGGCTTCACCAAGACCGGCGTCGAAGTCAGGCCGGGTCATGCAGAGCGCCGAGCTTTCCATCATCGTGCCCACCTACAAGGAAAGGGGCAACGTCGCCGAGTTGGTGCGCCGGCTGGATGCGGCGCTCGCTGCTACCGCGTGGGAAGCCATCTTCGTGGACGACAACTCGCCCGACGGCACCTATGAGGCGGTCAAGGCGCTGGCCGCGCGCGACAGCCGGGTGCGTTGCCTGCGCCGGGTGGGACGGCGCGGCCTGGCCGGCGCCTGCATCGAAGGAATGCTGTCTTCGGCGGCGCCGTTCGTAGCGGTGATGGATGCCGATCTTCAGCATGACGAGAAAATTCTGCCCGCGATGCTGAACCGCCTGCACCAAGGCGCCGATCTGGTGGCGGGCACGCGCTACGCCAAAGGTGGCAGCTCGGGCGGACTGTCCGGCCGGCGCGGCGCCATGTCCCGCGCCGCCACCGGGCTTACCCACAAGCTGACCGGCACCGCGCTGAGCGATCCGATGAGCGGGTTCTTCATGATGCGGCGCGCGCCTTTCGAGAAGCTCGCGCCTTTCCTGTCGCCGGTGGGCTTCAAGATTCTCCTCGATATTGCCATCGCCGGGGGCGACCGGCTCACCGTCGCCGAAGAACCCTATGTCTTCGGCCGGAGGTTCGCGGGCGAAAGCAAGTTCAATGCCCAGATCGGGGTGGAATTTCTGGGACTTCTGCTCGCCAAGCTCACTGGCGACCTGGTGGATCCGCGCTTCATCTTTTTCGCGATCGTGGGCAGCGTGGGTCTGGTGGTGCATCTGGCGGCTTTGCGCCTGGCGCTGATCTTCATCCCCGAGACGTTTCGCCTGGCCCAGGTCACCGCCACCTTGGTGGCCATGACCAGCAATTTCCTTCTCAACAACGAACTCACCTATCGCGATCGCCGTCTCAAAGGCGTGAGCCAGCTGAAGGGCTTCGTGCTTTTCTGCCTGATCGGTTCGGTGGGCGCTTTCACTAATGTTTCGCTTGCTTCCTGGCTTTACGAGAACGACCAGGTCTGGTGGGTGGCGGGCGCGGGGGGCGCGCTGATCGGCGCCCTGTGGAATTACGCCATGTCCACGCTGTTCGTCTGGCGCGCAAGATGATGTCGCCCGCCAGAGCCGGTCTTGGCGTGGCCGCGCTGATCATTGTGCGTTTGGGGATGGCGGCGTGGCTGCCGCTTTCCGCCGACGAAGCCTATTACTGGCTGTGGTCGCATCATCCGGCGACAGGCTATTACGATCATCCGCCGGCAATCGCCTTCGCGATCCGCGCCGGGACCTTGCTCTTCGGCGACACCGCGTTTGGTGTGCGCATTGCGGGCATCCTGCTTTCGGCCTTGGCCACCTGGTTCGTGTGGCGGGCGGCCGATCTTGTGCTTGCGGACAAATCGCGGGCCGCGCTGGCGGCGCTGCTTTTCAATCTCACCCTGATGATCGGCGTGGAAACGCTGGCGGCCACCCCCGATACGCTGTCGGTCACCGCGACCTCGGCATTTCTCTTCTTTCTGGCGAAGGTGCAAACCAGCCGGGATGGGCGCTGGTGGCTGGCCGCAGGGGTGGCGGGCGGTCTGGGATTGCT
>JBOHKF010000383.1:0-3507 GCA_050729015.1 Rhizomicrobium sp.
CCTCTACATCGCCACCCTCTTCATCGTCTGGCAGGCGGTCAATTTCGCATTCTTCCGCACCCTCCCCACGCCGCCGATCCTGGCAGGCGGCGCTTTGATCGTGCTCGGCGGCGCCATCGTCACCTTCTGGAAGGCGTGAAGACGCTTGCCAATCTTTCATCGGCCGTTCCGCGGCATGGCGGCGCCGAGAGGGAACCCCCCATCCACTCTTTTCTTCTCAGAACGGAGGGAGAAGGAGTTCATGAATCATGTCACAAATTCATCATCTTTCGGCGGCGGCGATGCTCATGGCTTCGGCTGCGGCGTGGACTTGGCCGGCGTTCGCTGCTCAGATCCCGCAAGATCAGATCCCGCAAGACAGGCCCACCACCGTGGACGGCGTCCAGACGGTTTGCACCGGCGTGGGAGAATCGAAGGACAATCCCCGCTGGAGCGCCTATCCCCTAAAGCTCGTCTTCGTCAATTCCAAAGGTCAGTACACGGCCGGTGAACAGGTGGACATCAGCAAGGACGGCCATATGTTGATGCAAACGCGTTGCGATGCGCCCTGGCTTTTGATCAAACCGGGAGCGGGAAATTACCGCGTCACTGCCACGCTTCAAGGAGCCAAGGGCGTTCGGCGCACCGGCGCCGATTTCTCGGCCAAGGGCCAAGGCCCGCAAAAAACCGTGACGTTTGACTTCCCGGCGGCGCAGACCGGATAGGATGCCCGGACCCGAAGGCCGGCCCCAGGATCAGGCCATCGCGCAATCCGCCTCAGGCCGTTCGCTTTCGGGTCCCCGTATCATCGCTTGCGTCAGTTCGCAGAGCCGGTCGAGATTGAAGGGCTTGCGCAGAATCCTGACGTGCCGGTCCTCCAGCGCCGGAGGCCTGGGCTCCGCAGAATAGCCGGTCATCATCAGGAGCTTGAGGTCCGGCTTGAATCCCACCGCGGCTTCGGCAAGCGCGTAACCCCCCATGCCCGGCATCTTGATGTCGGAAATCAGCAGCGCAATCCCATGGTGGATCTTGAGAAGGGCCAGCGCCTCTGCGCCGTCGCCCGCCTGAAACACCCGGAATCCGGCTTCCTCCAGCATTTCCGCGGCAACCACGCGCAACATCGACTCGTCCTCCGCGATGAGGACCTGATGCGGTTCCATGCCACCTCCTGACAGCTCGATGAATGCGCCCAGGCATTCGATCCGATAATAGTGCGGCGCATCTATGGCGGGTCACGTCCGCCGGGGCCAGCAGTTTTACATCTTGATCACAGGAACGAAAGTTCCGCGTGGAATGCTGCCGCAACTTGGCCTCGTTTGGCGCGACCTGGTCTGCCTTTTCGCCCGCTTCCCCGCCGCAATTGAATTGCGCCACTTGCTGGTGTCAAACTGACGACGGGCTTCGAGGGGGTCGCCATGCGCGCTCGCGTCACCGGCATTTTTCTGCTTGTCCTGCTCTTTCCCGCATCGGTTTTCGCCGCGGACTATTTTCCGCCCAAAGGGGATTGGGCCACGCATACGCCCCGGCAGGAAAAGCTCGATCCGCAAAAGTTCCAGCAGGCGGTGGACTTCGCCGTCGCCGCCGAGCGTCAATTCCCGCCGGAGCTTGCCAAGGTCGCCGACATTCGCGATCTGCGCATTACCGTGCCCTTGGAATATGCCAAAGAGCCTTTCAACTCGCCCATCGGCCCCTTGAAACCCCATGCCCCCGCCAACGGGCTGATCCTGCGCCACGGCTACATCGTCGCCGAGTGGGGCCGCACCCGCGACGTGGACATGACATTCTCGGTCAGCAAGACTTTTCTTTCCTCCGTTGCCGGCGTGGCATTCGACAGGGGGCTGATAAAGAGCGTCAACGACCGGGTCATCGACTATGTGCGGCCGACGCCCGATTTCATGCTCGCCCACAATCGGCCCATTACCTGGGACAATATGCTGAGACAGGATTCCGGCTGGATCGGCACCTTGTGGGGAAAGCCATGGTGGGCGGATCGGCCTGGAAAGAACCCATGGGACGAGCTCGCCAAGGGACCGCCGCCGGTGGGCCGGGAATGGAAATACAGCGACGTTCGCATCAACGCCCTGGCCTTGGCGCTTACCTATCTCTGGAAGCGGCCGCTGCCGGACGTTCTCAAGCAATATGTTGCCGATCCGATCGGCATGTCGGATAGCTGGCATTGGGAAGGCTATGACAATTCCTGGGTGGTGATAGACGGCAAGCCCGTTCACGTCGTCTCCGGCGGCGGCCATTGGGGCGGAGGAATGTTCGTCTCCGCCTGCGACGAGGCCCGGCTTGGTCTTTTGGGGCTCAACAACGGCAAATGGAACGGCCGGGAGATTCTTTCCCGGAAGTGGGTGGCAATGGCCAGGACGCCAACCGGCCCCAATCCCAATTACGGCTTTTGCAATTGGTATCTCAATACCGACAAAAAAATGTATCCCGATGCCGGGGCCGACAGCGTCACATATATCGGTGACGGCGCCAATGAGATTTTCATCGACTACCAGCACGATCTGGTTGCGGTCGTGCGCTGGATCGACGGCGCCAAGATGAAGGACTTCGTGCGGCTGCTGATTCAAGCAACCGGCGAACCTGCGCCTTGAACGGACACCAGGGCGACGTTGACGCCACGCCGTTATTCTGGGATGGAGGCACATGAGCCTTCGCCGCGCCGCGCTCGCCGGTCTTTTCCTGGCGACACCCCCTTTAACCGCCTTGGCGGATCCCTATCTGGGCTTCGACTTGGACGCCGCGGCGCTCGATCTCGCCCCCGGCGATCCGGCGACCTATCCCCAGTCCCTCCTGGGTGTGGGCGCACATGGCGGCTACCGGTTCGACAATTTCGCCGGCGAGCTGGGCTACAGCACCGTGCGCGGCGAAATGACGCCCGACAATATCCGGCTCAATCAACTGACCTTGGACGGCCTTTATTATGTGCCGGTTGGAGGATTCCTGAGCCTTCTTTTCACCGGCGGGGCAGCCGATACCAACTACGGCGACAGCACGTTTACCACCAGCACCTATCAAGCGAACGGCACGACCAAGTCCGTCCGCCAAGGCAACACCGTATTTGGCGGCAACGAGTTCGACTGGCGGGCGGGGGCGGGGCTTTCGTTCTCCTTGACCGACGGCTATGAGGTGCATTTCATCACGCGCTACCAGCCGCTTTCCATGAACCGCGTCGCCAATTACCAACTGAGCCTGAATGTGGGCGTGAATTTCTATTTTTGATGCCCGAACGGGACGCCCAGGGTCCATGACGGCGCTTGAAAGCCGAGTTCCCAATTCCCATCTCCTGTTGCGGGGGCGAGCGGCGGGTCCCGAGGAAGGAAACATGGTACGGCAATTGCAATTGGTCATCGCTGCCGCGCTTTTGATCGGCGCCGGCACATTGACCGCGGCGGCCGAGACGCCATCTGAGGCCGGTCATTACGTCTATTGCACGTTCCGGCCGCAGGTTCCTTCCTGCGCCGCGCTGTACCGGCAAGCCATGATCGATTCCGACCCGGACGCGGTATCAGTCAGGGA
>JBOHKF010000384.1:0-1570 GCA_050729015.1 Rhizomicrobium sp.
AGCCATAGTCGGCCAGCAGGAACACTTTCGGCTTGAAATGTCCCTGACTCTCGATGGTGAAAGGCTCACTGGTCAGATAGCCCTCCTGGATGGCATTGGGATTCACCAGGAAGGGCGCCAGATTGAACGTGTATTTCCGGATCTGGCTGTCGGAGAAATGCCAGCGCGCTTTGAGCCATGGCCAGAAGCTGGTCATCGAAGCATCGGAAATCATGATCGGGTCTCCTCGCATCTCCGAAAGAGAATTGAGATCGCGGCGGGGATGGCTGATCAGGACCTGGGGGTCCTTCTGAAAAACCGCCATGATGGCGCGCAGCGGCACATGTTCCTTCACCAGGTTAAGCACGATGAAGCTGTTGGAACCGATGCCGAAATCCGCGGCGCCCCCCGCCAGCAATTCCGGAACGTTCACTTGCGGGCCGCCTTGGCGGATGGCGACATCGAGCCCGCGTTTGGCATAGAGCCCTTCGGCAAGCGCTTCGTAGAATCCGCCATGCTCGGCTTGCGCCTTCCAATCGGTGACGAAGGTGATGTGGGTTTGGGCGGCGCGGGCCGGGGCGATGAGGGCGAACGCGAAGCATAAGACGAGCGTGAGGGAACGCATCGGCTGAGTATAGCATGAGGAATCCCGGCTTCTCCCAACCGTCTTCGATGGACGGCGTATTTCGCCGCCGACCGCAGAGCGTTTCAGGCGATCGCCCATCTTGAGGGGAGAAGCGAAAAGCCCGCGCCTTTCAAGAAGCGCGGGCTTTTCCTTAGGCGCCTGGGACTCTATGGGGAGGGGCAGACCATGAGTCCCATGCCCAAGCTTGAATCGGGATTCCGGTGTTTCTTTCGTTCATGGAAGCGCGAGACTAGGAGCCGCCAACTGAACATTCCCTGGCCCTTCCGTTCATTTGTGGTTCATTTGAAAAAGGCTAAAAGGTGGCGATGCGCCCGGCCTTTCTTCTTCTGGTAGCCGCTATGGCCGCCGGGCCTTCGGTGCCAGCCTCGGCACAGGCTTCACGTGCCCCAGGCGTGCAACCCCTGGACCGGATCCTGCCCGAAGTGCGCCGCGCCTATCCCGGCCAGTTCTTCGACGCCGACGGTCCGGTGGCCGAACCCGACGGCTCGGTCCATTATCATCTCAAATGGATGACGCCCGATGGACGGATCGAATGGCTGGACACCGATGCGCGCACCGGCAGGGTGCTTGGCTCCTTTCCCGGGCGGGATGCCTTCGATGCGCCAGGATTCCGCCACCGAATTGTCCCGGCCCCATCCTTTCCTATGCCTCGCCGCCGGGGTGGCCGCGGCAAACTCGGTGCTTTTGGCCATGGAGGAGGGCGCCGCGGGCGCTAGAAGCGAATGCGTATCCTGTTGGTCGAGGACGATGGCGATTTGCAGCGCCTGTTGAAGAAGGCGTTGAACGAGGCCGGCTACGTGGTGGACACGGCCGCCGACGGCGAGGAGGGTTATTTCCTGGGCGATACCGAACCTTATGACGCGGTGGTGCTGGATCTGGGTCTGCCCAAGCTGGACGGCGTTCGGGTGCTGGAGAAATGGCGCAAGGCCGGCAAGACCATGCCGG
>JBOHKF010000385.1:0-8327 GCA_050729015.1 Rhizomicrobium sp.
CCGCTTTTCACCATGAGCGGCGTGGAAGGCCACATTTTCGGTCCCATGGCGCGCACCTATGCCTACGCCATCCTGGGCGGCCTGATCGCCACCTTCACGGTGACGCCGGCCCTGTCCAGCTTCCTGCTGCCCGACTGTTTGAGGGAAGCCGACACATTCCTGGTCGGTTGGATGCGTCGCATATATACGCCGGTGGTCCGGTTCGCTCTTGCCAACCGGATTCTGGCGCTGGGATGCGCCGCCCTTCTGTTTTTCCTGGCTGCGGTTGCCGCCCGCGGCCTGGGTTCGGAATTCCTGCCGCATTTGGAAGAGGGAAATCTCTGGATTCGCGCCACCATGCCGCCTTCGATCTCGCTGGCGGCCGGCGACGCCTATGTCAATAAGATGCGGCGGACGATCAAAAGCTATCCGGAAACGATCACCGTCGTCTCGCAGCATGGCCGGCCTGACGACGGCACCGATGCCACCGGCTTCTTCAATGCGGAGTTCTTCGCGCCGCTGAAGCCGTTCGATCGATGGCCGCACGGCATGGACAAGGCGAAGCTGGTTGACGCGCTTGCGCGGCGGCTTCAGGGCGAATTTCCTGGCGTGGATTTCAATTTTTCCCAATATATCGAAGACAATGTCGAAGAAGCCGCTTCCGGTGTGAAAGGCGAAAATTCCGTCAAGCTCTATGGCAACGACCTCAATGTTCTCCAGGCGACCGCCGAGAAGATAAGACGGGTAATGGCCCAGGTTCCCGGTATCGCCGACCTGGCGGTGTTCAATTCCCTGGGCCAGCCTGCAATCAGAATTGACATCGACCGGGAGAAGGCGGCCCGGTACGGGCTTGCGCCCGGCGACATCGACGCGGTGGTTCAAACTGCCATCGGCGGCGAGGCTGCAGGCAACCTTTACGAGGAAGGAAGCGACCGCAATTTTCCCATTGTGGTCCGGCTCGGGCCCCGGTATCGCGGCAACCTCGCCGCGATCGCCAGGATCACGGTGGGCGCGCAAAATCCCTCCGGCACGGGGACGATGCAAATTCCTCTTTCAGAAGTTGCGACCGTGCGCCTGGTTTCCGGCGCTTCCTTCATCTATCGCGAGAACCAGGAGCGCTACATCCCCATCAAATTTTCGGTGCGCGGACGCGACTTGGGCGGCGCGGTGGAGCAGGCGCAGCGTGAGATCGGCCGGCAAGTCAAACTGCCTTCCGGCTACCGCCTGGAATGGGTTGGCGAATTTGGCGAATTCCAGCAGGCAATCCAGAGACTCTCGGTGATCGTTCCCCTCAGCATTCTCCTTATCGGGGTGATGCTCTATGTCAATTTCGGCAGTCTTATCGATACCCTCCTGGCCGCCAGCGTGATTCCCATGACCCTGGTGGGTGGAATTTTCGCCCTGGTTCTCACCGGCACGCCGTTCAGCGTCTCCGCGGCAATCGGGTTCGTGGCCCTTTTCGGCATTGCCGCCATGGATGGGATCATCGTGCTTTCCTATTTCAATCGCATGGTGGACGAGGGGCGCGACAGAATGGATGCTCTTGCCAGAACCTGCGAAATCCAGATGCGGCCGGTCATGATGACCTGTGTGGTGGCGTGCGTGGGCCTGTTCCCCGCGGCAATTTCGACCGGCATCGGCTCACAAGTGCAAAAGCCGCTGGCGCTTGTCGTGGTGGGCGGCATTCTGCTGGCGCCGATCTTCATTCTTCTGGTGCTGCCGCTGTTGATCGATATGTTCTCCCGCCGCGATCGCCGGCACCGGATTCTCGCCCGGCCGATAGAGTAGGCGATGGGTACAAGGCTTTTCCCCGCCCGATTTTTGCCCCCGGCCCTGGCCATGGCTAGTGTCCTATTGCTGGCAGCCTGCACGGTCGGTCCCGACTTCAAGCCGCCGGCCCCTCCGCAAACGGCGTCCTATGCCAAGGAGCCGTTCGCCCGCACCACCGGCGATGCGTCCGTGGCCGAGGGTGAACCACAGGCCTTCGTGCGGGACGGCGACATTCCCGCCGGCTGGTGGTCGCTGTTTCGCTCGCCGGCGTTGGATTCGCTGGTGCGCCAGGCCATCGCCGACAATCCCAATCTTCAGGCCGCACAATCCGCTCTTAAGGCAGCAATGGAAGACGTGAAGGCTCAGGCGGGCGCTTATTACCCGTCGGTAACCGGAGGGCTGGGCATCAGCCGCAACCGGAATTCCGCGCAATTGTCGCCATCGCTCTCCTCGCCCATCTTCCTGTTCAACCTTTACCAGGCTCAACTGGGCGCCAATTGGACCCTCGATATCTGGGGCGCTGACAAAAGGCAGGTCGAGGCCCTGAGCGCATTGGCCGAAGCGCAGCATTACCAACTGGAATCCACCTACGTCGCCCTGGCCGCGAACGTTGTTGCGGCGGCGGTCGAAGAAGCATCGCTCAGGCAGCAGGTCGCCGTGACCCGCGACATGCTGGCGGCGGAAAAGCAGATTCTCGAAATCGAGCAACGCCAGAAGGATTTGGGCCAGATATCCGGCGCCGACCTCGTAACCCAGGACGTCGCGGTGGCGCAAACCGAAGAAGCGCTGCCGCCGCTCGAGAAACAATTGGCGCAAGCGCGCGATCTTCTCGCGGCGCTGGCGGGACGGTTGCCCGCGGACGGGATCGCCCAGACATTTACCCTCGGCTCCTTCACCCTTCCCGTCGAACTGCCGGTCAGTCTCCCGGCCAAGCTCGTCGGGCAGCGCCCCGATATCAGAATCGCAGAAGCCAACCTTCATGCCGCGAGCGCCGAACTCGGCGTCGCCATCGCCAACATGCTGCCCACGCTCACCCTGACCGCGGCCGACGGCACCGTGGGCACGGAATTGGGCCAGTTGTTTGCGGCCGGCAATGGGTTCTGGAGCATCGGCGCGGGCCTCACCCAGCCTTTGTTCGATGGCGGCACGCTGTTGCACAAGAGTCGGGCGGCCAGGGCGATGCTGGAAGAGATGGGCGCGCAATACCGCGCCACTGTGATCGCGGCCCTGCAGAACGTCGCCGACGGGCTTCACGCCGTGCAATCGGACGGCGACAATCTGAAGGCGGCGGCGGCAGCGGCGAACGCGGCGGAGCGGCAATTCTCGATTGCCCGCACCGAACTCGGCTTGGGGCAGATCGACCGGCTTTCGCTGCTCACCGCCGAACAGAGTTATTTTCAGGCCCGCCTGGCGCTGGCCCAGGCGCAGGCCGGGCGTCTCGCCGACACCGCGGCTCTGTTTCAGGCTCTTGGCGGCGGCTGGTGGCACCGGACGGACGACATCCAGGCGCAGAAGTAGATTTTCGGAGGCTCCCGGATTGACGCGGGAATGATATTGGGCTCCCTTCGTTCTTTATGCTTCAACAATTGATCCAGCAGGCGCTGGCGCTGCATCGCGCCGGGCGGGTGGCCGAAGCCGAGCCCCTCTATTTTCAAATTCTGGCGCTGGACAAGGATTTCTATCCCGCCTTGCACCTTTTGGGGCTGCTCCGGCTCCATCAAGGCCGGCCCGGCGAGGCACTGTCGTTCATCGAGCAGGCATTGCATCTCAAGCCCGGCGTGCCGGAAATGCTGGCCAATCGCGGCATCGCTCTTGAAGGCCTGGGTCGTCATCAGGAAGCCCTCGAAGAGCTCAGCCGCGTGGTCGAGATTCAACCCGCCAGCGGCCGGGCATGGAGCAATCGCGGGGCGCTCTTGAGCAGGTTGGACCGCCATCGCGAGGCCCTGGACGATTTCGACCGCGCGACGAGGTTCGACCCGTCCAGCGCCGAGGCCTGGTACAATCGCGGCGTGGTCCTGGCGCGGTTCCTTCGCCATGAAGAGGCGCTGGAGAGCTATGACCGGGTCCTCAGACTCAGGCCGGACCATGCCGACGCCCGCAACAATCGCGGCCTTGCGCTCGAAGCCCTGAGCCGCAACGAGGAAGCGCTCGATTCTTTTGAATCCCTGCTCAAGGAGAAACCGGAGCACGCCGGCTTCGTGGTGAACCGCGCCAGCGTGTTGCGCGCTCTCGAACGGCCGGACGAGGCGCTCAAGAGCTACGACCGGGCGCTCGAACTGGACCCGACGCTGGCGTCGGCGCTGGCGAGCCGTTCCAATCTTCTTTGGACGCGCAAGGGCGACATCGTCGGTGCCTTGCGGGACGCCGAGACATTGTTCGCGGGCACCCCGGGCTATCCCTACGCCCTGGGGGACATGGTTCACCTCAGGATGCAAGCCGGCCAATGGCAAGGCCTGGAGGCGGCGCGCGGGGCCATCGACGAAGGCGTGCGCAAAGGCGAGCCCGTCGTCCATCCTTATGTCTATCAGGCCATTTCATCCAGCATGGCAGACCTTCTGACCTGCGCGCGCAGCTACGCGGCACGCACCTATCCCGCCCGGGAGGCGAACTTCAAAAGAGGCAGCCGAAGCCCCCGGAAAATCCGCCTGGGCTATGTCTCGGGAGAATTTCGCGCCCAAGCGACCATGTATCTGGCAACCGGCCTTTTCGAGCATCACGACCGCGAGCGGTTCGAGGTTCTCGCTTTCGACAACGGCCGCGATGACGCAAGCCCGGAGCGGGCGCGGGTCAAGAGCGCATTCGACAGGTTCCATTCGATCCGCGCCCTGTCCGATGGCGAGGCGGCCCGGCTGATCGAACGCGAAGCCATAGATATTCTCGTCAATCTCAACGGCTATTTCGGCGCCATGCGCATGGGTGTCTTCGCCCACCGCCCGGCGCCCATTCAAGTCAATTATCTGGGATTTCCCGGAACCCTGGGCGCGGATTATATCGACTACATACTGGCCGATGCCGAGGTCATTCCGCAGGGCGAGGAACGCTTCTACAGCGAGAAGGTGGTCCGGCTTCCCGACAGCTATCAGATCAACGACAACCGCCGGCCGGTGCCTGCTCCGGCCAGCCGCGACCACCACGGCCTCAAGGAGGGGAATTTCGTCTTCTGTCACTTCAATTACGCCTACAAGATCGCTCCCGAAATGTTCGCGCTTTGGCTCAAGCTCATGGCCGACGTGCCGGGCAGCGTGTTGTGGCTTCTGGAGAGCAACGTCCGGTTTTCGCGTGCCGCCCGGGAGGAAGCGGCCCATCGCGGAGTCGATCCCGCAAGGATCGTTTTCGCCCCCGAGCTCGCCCACCACGCTCACCTTTCTCGTCTGGGACTTGGAGACCTGTTCCTGGACTCGCTTCCCTACAACGCCCACACCACCGCCAGCGATGCGCTGTGGGCGGGGCTGCCCTTGCTTACCTGCCGCGGCACGACCTTTCCGGGCAGGGTGGCGGCGAGCCTGTTGGCCGCCGTCGGCATGAAGGAGCTGATCGCCGAAACGATGGAAGACTATGAGCACATGGCTCTTGAACTGGCGCGAAACCCCGTCTTGCTTGCGTCCTATCGGGCCCGACTCCTTCGAAGTCGGGCCCTGGCGGCGCTTTTCGACACCGCTCGCACCACCGCGCATATCGAAGCGGCTTATGAGACGATGATGACACGTTGGCGAAAAGATGAGGCGCCTGCCGCCTTCGCGGTTCGCCCCGGCTGACCGGCTCTTACAAGCCATCCGACTTCTCGCTATATAAAAAGTCGGGCAATCGCCCGGATCCCGATCGAGGGCTTCCATGACTATTTGCGCGCGCCTTCTTGGCGCCTTCTCTTTGGCGTTGCTTGCCTCCACGGCGCTGGGCCAGAATGCGCCCTATCCGGCGCCCTATCTGGTCAAGCCCGATCAGGTGGTGGTGCTGCATGCGGCGCGGATGCTGGATGTGGCAGACGGGCGGCTGGTTACGCCTGGCGAAATTCTGGTGCAAGGCGACCGGATTGCCGCAGTCGGCGCTTCCGTCCCCCATCCTCAAGGCGCTCAAGTGATAGACCTGGGTGACACCACCTTGCTTCCGGGTTTGATTGACGCCCACGTCCACCTTTTCCTCCATCCCGGCGCCGAAGACATGCAGACGGTGAGGGAGTCGGTGCCCGAACGCACGGTTCTTGCGACTTTGGCCGCCAAGGCCGACTTGATGGCGGGCTTCACCGCCGAACGGGATATGGGAACGGAAGGGGCCGGGTCTGCTTCCACGGCAATCCGCAATGCCATCGACGAAGGCTTGATCCCCGGACCGCGCCTCAGGATAAGCGCCAATGCGATCAGCATTCTTGGCGGCCATGAAGATGCGATCCGCTTCAACCCTGCCGCGCACGTTCCGGGCAATGCCGACTATGCCAACAACATTGACGAATTGATTGAGACCATCCGCGAGCAGCACAAGGAAGGCGCCGATTTCGTGAAAGTCTACGAGACCGGCGCGGATTCCATGCAAGGCAGCGAATTTCATACGCCCTATCAATATACCGAGGCGGAATTGAAGGCCGCGGTGGACGAGGCGGCGCGGCTAGGCACCAATGTCGGCGTTCACGACCAGGGCGAGCCCGGCACTCTCTATGCCGCCGAAGCCGGCGTCGGCTCCATAGACCATGCCGCGCAGTTGAGCGACAAGACCATGGAACTGATGAAACAAAAGCACATTCCCGCGGTCCCCACCTTTCAAGTGATGGAATTCTTCGCCGACCACGCGCCCAATGCCGCCGCTTCCGCGCGCGAGCATGCCATGCTCGATTACAAGATCCGCGAGTTCAAGCGCCAACTCGCCGCCGGCATCCCCTTCGCGGTGGGGTCCGATGTGGGTCCCTTTCCTCACGGCACCCAGGGGCGTGAGTTCGAGCTGATGGTGAAATACGGCATGACGCCCCTCAAGGTGCTCCAGTCGGATTACCTCAATGGCGCGCAGATCTTGCGCTGGCAGGGCCAGATCGGTGAGCTCAAGCCGGGTTATTATGCGGACATCGTCGCGGTGCCCGGCAATCCTCTCGATGACATCACGGCCGTCGAGCATGTTGCCTTTGTGATGAAAGGCGGCGTCATCTACCGGCGCTAGAGTGAAAATTTACCCGGAGGTGAAGAAACTCCGCCAAGGTTCGGACAACGCCTTGAATTTTCGCGAAGTTTCTTGCAGGTTGGCGCGTCCGACGAGGGTGAAGCAGTCCTTTTGCCGGGCTCGCCTGCTCGCGAGCCGTGGATCGCCGTTTCACGGAATCGGTTATCCGCTCTAAGTCTTTGTTTTATCGCGATTCCGGACGGGAAAACCGCTTCACACTTTTCCTCGAATTGCTCTAGTATGCATCCCTCAGGCAAGCACGACAGAGGAAGGCCTTCAGCTTTCGGGCCGACTGCCTCGACGGCAAAGCAAAGGACGGCATCGACGCTTTGAATATTTGAATCGTCACCACCGAGCGTCCGAACAGAGGCAGGTCATTGGGGAATTGTCTCGATCATGAGCACGCCGAGTGAACCGCCCCGGCCCGCGCCGGATGCGCGGTCTGGTGAGCAATCCAACAGTCATCATAGCTCAGCCGGCGGCATGAAGCCGACCCAAATCGAAAATCCCGACTACTTCCACAAGGTGGTGGATTGCCAGTGGGCGTGTCCGGCGCACACCCCGGTGCCGGAATATATCCGCATGATCGCCGCCGGCCGCTATTCCGACGCCTACATGCTCAACTGGCACTCCAATGTCTTTCCCGGAATCCTTGGCCGGACCTGTGACCGGCCTTGCGAGCCGGCCTGTCGCCGCGGCCGCGTCGAGGAAGTCACGGGCCGCGCCCAGCCGGTGGCGATCTGCCGTCTCAAGCGCGTGGCCGCCGACTATAAGGACGGCGTCAAGGAAAGAATGCCCAAGCCCGCGCCGGGGAAGAATGGGAAGCGCGTGGCGCTGATCGGGGCAGGGCCCGCCTCGCTGACCGTGGCCCGAGACCTTCTTCCCTTGGGCTACACCTGCGTGCTTTACGACAGCGACGCGGCCGCCGGGGGCATGATGCGCACCCAGATTCCCAAGTTCCGCTTGCCCGAAAGAGTGCTGGACGAAGAGGTGGATTACATCCTCGATCTGGAGCCCGCGTTGCGCCTGGGCACAAAAGTGGACTCGCTCCGGGCGCTTCTGGACGAGGATTACGATGCCATCTTCGTGGGTTGCGGCGCGCCCAGAGGCCGTGAACTGGTCATTCCGGGACGCCGGCAGGCCGAGGCGCATATCCATATCGGCATCGACTGGTTGTCCTCGGTGTCCTTCGGTCATACCAGCCATATCGGCAAGCAGGTCATCGTTCTGGGCGGCGGAAACACCGCCATGGACTGCTGCCGGACTTCGCGCCGGCTAGGCGGCGAAGAGGTCCAGGTGGTGGTTCGCTCCGGCTTTGAGGAAATGAAGGCGTCGCCATGGGAAAAAGACGATGCGATGCACGAGGGCATCCCCATTCACAACTATATGGTGCCCAAGGAATTCCTGCATCGGCAAGGCAAGCTCGCGGGGGTGCG
>JBOHKF010000386.1:0-4949 GCA_050729015.1 Rhizomicrobium sp.
GTATGGAGCTATTCCGTATCGCGGCCCCAATGCCTGCCAGATTTCCAATCCGTGCATTCGCTTCTTTCGAAGTCTGCCGGCCAAGATCTTCAATCCTGATATTCGTATTCGCAATCCTTCACGCTCATCCATGGTCCGGTTGCGCCGGCGCTCACGCGGCTAAAGCCGGTCTCCCGGCGCCGTCCCTTGTCGTCCTCGTAGATGATGGTCCCGAGGATGTAGGCGTCGGTGCGGCGAAGCACGCCGCCGCCGTTCCCTTCATCGCCGCCAAAGCCTCTGGCGAAGTGAAAATCGCCGCCCGGCTCGACCCGGTGAATCTCCTTGTCGCCGCTTTCGAGCATCACCGCGAGCTTCGCCGTCTTGAAAGCGGGATCGGCGCGGGAAACATGGCCCACACCCACATAAGTGCGGATTTCCACGACCTTCGCCGGAAGATCGCCGACATTGACATACACGAAAGTGATGGAAGCATCCCCCGGGCCGGTTTCCTCCAAGGTACGAAAAGTGCGGGCGATGATCCTGGGACGATGGGTGGCTTGAAATTCGTCTCTGGCCAGACTGATCGTTTCGCGCGTCATCCTGGCTTGACGCCAACTGGCCCAGGCCAAGGCCACGGTAAACAACGCGATGATGACGGTGGCGGCGGCTGTCCAGGCATCGGGGTTCATGACCGGCATGGCCTTCGGAGTTGGCGGCCTGATGTCACTCTGCGGCCCGTTCTACGGCCGGCCTGGCGCGGCGGGCGAACGCCAGGATGTGATGGACGGTGTCCTTCAGTCCCGTCGTCACCACATCGGATTCGGTGGCCTCGACGCCATCCAGATAACGGGAATGATCGTCGCCCAGTCCCCAGAATACCACCATCACGTTGGCTGCCGGTAGGTGCTTGCGCAGCCGGCGCACCTGCTGGCGCGCGTTCTTGAAGGTGCCGGGCTCTAGATAGGAGACGCAAGCCAATTGCACGCCGGTCGCGTCCAGGGATTCGATCTCCGCGGCCGAGGCATGGTCGGAAGAGACAAGCCGTGCGCCAACGCCATACTTGCCCAACATGTCTACCAGAAGCAGGGCCGCGGCCTCGTCCAAGGCGCCGCGGCCGGCGATGCACAGGACTGGCTTGCCGTGACGCCAACTGGCCGGCAGTTCCACCGGTCTGATGCCTTCGCGGCGGTCCGAGAGGTTGAGAATCATGCCTTTGATGATGTCGCGGATTCGTGCCTGGCGCACGAGGTCGAGCACCCCGCGATTGATATCGGCCTGTGCCAGCATCAGGGCGCGGCCCGCGACCTCGTCATAATAGGCGGCAAGGCTGTTGTGGCGGAGGAAATCCTCGGCGTCCTCGGCCGCCTCTTCGGGGTTTTCCGCCAGCATGCGGAGATAAAGGCTTTCCTCGGTTTTGAGCGCCGGCGTGTCGCCCAGCATCACATCGAGAAACGCCAGGCTTTCGATGTGGCGTCCCAGCACAACCAGGCACATGGTGAGCGGTGTCGAAAGCAGCAACCCCACCGGCCCCCACAGCCAGGTCCAGAACACCGCGGCGACCACCACGGCGACGGCGGAAAGTCCCATGCTGCGGCCGTAGACGAACGGCTCGATCATTTGGCCGGTCACCGCCTCGACCCCGCCGAACAGCGCCATCACCCAAAAGAGCTTCGACCAGCCGGGATCCACGGCGATGGCAAGGGCGGCGGGAAATAGAAAGGCGATGGGCACCCCTACATAGGGCACGAAGCGGAACAGCATCGCCATCAAGGCCCACAGGCCGGCGTTGGGAATGCCGATCAGCCACAGGCCGATGCCGATGGTAAATCCGAACGACGTGTTGATGATGGTCTGAAGCGCCAGATAACGCGACAGCCGTGAAGCCGCTTCGTCCAGCGCCACCGTCGTTCGCTGCATGTCGCGCGAGCCTGCCAGCCGCACGAAGCGGTCGCGCAGATCGTCCTTTTGCAACAGGATGAAACCCACGAACACCAGGACCAGCGCCAGGGTGGCAAGCGGCTGGAGGAGGGGGCCAAGGATCGTCTGCGCCATTTCCCAGGGCGCAATGGACTGGCGCGTGATCTCGACCGGGACCGGCTTCTCCTCAGGCGGCAGATTGGGGACAACCGGCCGGTTCTGCTGATCGCGCGCGCCGGTGATCTGATCGGCAAGATTCTCGATGGTCTGGTTCAGCTTCGCGAACGTGCCGTGACCCGCCTCGCCGCGGATGGACTGGATCTTATGCGCGATGTTCGATTGATAGCTTGGCAGGTCTGCGGCAAGTCCCGCGAATTGCGAACCCACAAAGGTGCCGACGGCGGAAAGGATGATCACCGCCATTGCCAGGCTCAAGAGCACCGCCGGCAAGTGCCCCAGGCGCAAATGGCGCAGCAATTCCACCAATGGCGCCAGTGCGAAAGACATCACCACTGCGAGGGCCAGCGGCATCAGCACCGGGCGGCCGAAATAGAGTCCCGACACCACCACCGCCGCGATCACCGCGGTCATGAATTTTGGCGTCAGCGTATCGGTGACAGGCGCGCGGGCGGCCATGGGGGGCCAGACGTCTCCAGGGCCGCCGAAGCGCGGCTTGAGTCCAGTATAACGCAGGAATTAAGGCGCTGCTTGGACGAGTTGGCGGTAGAAGCAGCTTGGCGCGCCGGTGTGGCAGGCCGGACCCAACTGGTCCACCTTGAGCAACACCACATCTCCGTCACAGTCCACCAGAGCCTCGATCAGCCTCTGGGTGTGGCCGCTGGTCTCGCCTTTGCGCCAGATATTCTGGCGGGAGCGCGACCAATACGTCACCTCGTTGGTGGCGAGGGTGATTTCCAGCGCCTCGCGCGTCATCCATGCCATCATCAGGACCTGCCCCGTGACAGCGGACTGGGCGATCGCCGGCACCAGGCCATGCGAGTCGAAACGGACGGCGGCCAGGAAGGCGGCAAGGTTGAGATTTTCGCTCACTTTTTGTCCCCGAGGCGGCGGAAGCCCTCCTCCAGGTCGGAGATCAGGTCGCCGACGTCTTCGAGCCCCGCATGGATGCGCAAGACGGGTCCCCGGCGCACGAAAGGTCCAGCCGTGCGATGGATATGGCTGGGAAGGATCAAGCTTTCAAACCCTCCCCAGGAATAGCCGATGCCGAAATGGGTGAGTCCTTCCACGAAGGCGGCCACCGCCTGTTCGGACACCGGTTGCAACTCAAAACCGAACAGGCCCGAGGCGCCCTTGAAGTCGCGTTTCCACAAGCCATGTCCCGGATCGGATGGAAGGCCCGGATAAAGCACGCGAGCCACTTCCCGTCTTTGGCCAAGCCAGCCGGTGAGGGCAAACGCGGTCTCCTGGTGACGCTTGAGCCGGATGGCGAGGGTGCGCAGTCCCCGGAGCGCTAGAAAGCAATCGTCGCCGCTGGCCGCAAGCCCCATGTTGCCGTGCGTGTCCTTGAGACGGGCGGCGTGGGACTGGTTGGCGCTCACATAGCCGATACTCACGTCGGCATGGCCGCCCAGATATTTGGTTCCGGCCTGGATGGAGAGATCCACACCATGCCCATGGGCGTCGAATAGAAGCGGCGTCGCCCAGGTGTTGTCCATCAACACCGAGACCCCTCTGGCGTGAGCGGCACAGGCGAGAGCGGGCACGTCCTGGATTTCAAAGGTGAGCGAGCCTGGGCTTTCGCAGAACACGGCCTTGGTATTGGGTCTTATCAGCGGGCCGATATCGGCCCGCGGCGGGTAGTAATCCGTCTCCACGCCAAAGCGCTTGAGCGTGGTGTCGCAAAAATGCCGCGTCGGTCCATAGCAACTGTCCACGACCAATAGATGATCGCCCTGGCCCAACACGGAAAGCAGCGCCGTCGCGACCGCGTTGAGGCCGGAAGGCGTGAGCACCACCTCGGCGCCCTCTTCCAGCGTGCCGATTGCTTCTTCCAGGCTGCGAGACGTGGGCGTGCCGCGGCGGCCATACGTATAGGGCTGCCCGCCCGGCGCCATGCTGGCGAGATCGGGGAAGAGAATCGTCGAAGCGCGATAGACAGGCGTGTTGACGGCACCGAAATGCGCCTTGCTCATGCGTCCGGCGCTCACCACATCGCTCTGCGGCCGTTTCCCGGTCATCGGCTCTCCCCAAGCAAGTCCCTCAGCGGCCGCTCCATCGCCCAGACGATCAGTCCTGCCAGGAAGCTCACGCCCGCGATCATTTCGAAAAAGAGCGGCTTGCTCATCGCTGTCCAATAGGTGCCCAGCCAGCCTTGCATGAAACCTCCGCCCAGGAAATTGGGGACGAAATTGACCGCCATCATCAGCGAAGCGATTCTAAGCGGCGCCACCTTGGAATAGAGCGACATGGAGATGGGCGACAGATAGAGCTCTCCCAAGGTGACGGCGGCGAAGAAGAAAATCATCCAAAGCCAACTCGCCTTCACCCCGCCAGTATGCCATGCCGCGTACGCCAAGATAAGATAGGACACGGCTTGCATGGCGCAACCATAGACGATCTTCATCATGGTATTGGGCTCGCGAATCCTTTTGGCCTGCGCGGTCCAGAGCGCGATCACCAAGGGCGTGAAGGCGAAGATCATCAGGGGATTGACCGCCTGGAACCAGGTCGCGGGAATCTGCCAGCTCACCAGCCCGGGAATCAGCGTCCGGTCGGTATTGTCGCTGGCCCACAGCGCGATGGTATTGCCTTGCTGCTCATAGCAGGCCCACCACAAGGTAAGCGGCAGCACCAGGAGGATGAGCGCGCCCACCGATTTCCATTCGCCGACGCTCAAGGGCTTGCGCGCCAGCTTTTTCGCTTCCCTGCGTCGCTCGGCAGGCAAGTTCCGCCAGCCCAAGGTGTAAACGGCGAGGGCGATCAGCATCCCTGCGCCCGCCGCGGCGAAGCCATAGGCCCACCCCAGCTTCTCGCCCATGGTGCCCGCGACCAGGGGCGCGAGAAACGCCCCCAGATTGGTGCCTACGTAATAG
>JBOHKF010000387.1:0-1620 GCA_050729015.1 Rhizomicrobium sp.
GCTCAGGATCGGCCCGGAGGGTTTCGAGACGCTGATCTCGCGTCATCCCAGGGTGATGATGAATCTGATGCAGGTGCTGGCCAAGCGGCTGGCGGCCACCACCCGCAACCGGGACGGCCGCGCGCGCCCCAAAAGCTTCGCCATCGTGCCACTCCAGGAGAATCTCGAAGCCGCGCCGGTGGCACACCGCCTGGCACTCGCTCTCTCCGAAATGGGCAGCCGCGCTGCCGTCCTGGACAACCGGGCCGGCGAACAGAGCGCGGAATGGTTCAATGCCTTCGAGGCGGCTCACGACGTCGTGTTCTATCGCGGCGACGCCCCTGACAGTGCCTGGACCCACCAGTGTCTGCGCCAGGCGGACCGCATTTTTCTGCTCGCCCGCTCCGACCAGCCGCTGCCGTTGCGCCCGCTCGATCTTCCGGCCTTCAAAGAGCGGGCTTCGGGTCTCCCGGAATTGCTGTTGTTGCACCCCGCCGGGCTTTCCCGCCGCCTGCCCGAGCACTTTTCCTTGCGCTCCGGTCTTTTCGAATCCCATCATCACATCCGGGCCGGCAACAGCGCCGATGTCGCACGATTGGCCCGCTTCATTGCCGGCCGCGCCGTAGGGCTGGTGCTGGCGGGCGGCGGGGCACGCGGCTTCGCCCATATCGGCATCGTCAAGGCGCTGAGCGAGGCGCAAGTCCCGTTCGACCATTTGGGCGGCACCTAGATGGGCGCGATCATCGCCGCCGGTCTCGCCAACGAGTGGGGGGTGGAGGAGTTGACGGCGCGCATGCGCGAGGTGTTCGTCACCCACAACCCGCTCAATGACTTCACCCTGCCCTTGATTGCTCTGGTCAGGGGCAAGAAAGCTTCCACCATGCTGAACGAGAATTTCGGCAATCTCCGCATCGAGGAACTGGCCAAGCCATTTTTCTGCGTCTCTTCCGATCTGACCACGGGGCGCATCCACGTTCATCGCACCGGCGTCTTGTGGCGGGCGCTGCGCGCCTCGGTGGCGCTGCCGGGCATTCTCCCGCCCGTCACCCATCATGGCCATCTTCTGGTGGATGGCGGCGTGATGAACAATTTGCCGGTTGACGTGATGCGCGAGCATGCCACGGGCGCCGGCCCGATTATCGCCTGCGACGTTACCGGCGAGGTGGACCTCGAAGCCCGTGACGACCGCTATGGCGAGCGCCCATGGTGGTGGCTGGTGGTCCAGCGGATGCGGGGCAATCCCTCCATCATCTCCATTTTGATGCGCTCGGGCACCGTCGGCTCGGAAGCCCAGCGCCGCATCGTGCGCGAACAGGCCGATTATCTGATCGAGCCGCCGCTGCCCGACATCGGCCTGCGCGACTGGAAGTCGTTCGACCGCGCCATCGCCGAAGGCTACGAGCATGCCCAGATGATGATCGCCAAGAAGGGCGTGCCGCTGACCGGCGCCTGGAGCGAAGAGCCCGCCATCGCGACGCATCACGGCGAGGCGGTGGGTTAGACCTCGCCCGTTTACCGGCCATCAATTCGTCGCATTCTGGATCGATTTTTCCATGGACTCATATCGACGGGAAACGTGGATTTTCTTCGCTCTTTTCGGAAAAGGTTCGCGATTGTGTTCCTGATCGCGCTGGTGATTTC
>JBOHKF010000388.1:0-7758 GCA_050729015.1 Rhizomicrobium sp.
GCCCTGGGCTATTGCGTCACCGGCTTCATCTTCGTCGGCCTCGTCAGTCAGAAGGATGCGGACCTCAAGCATTTCGAAGAGAGGGTGCGAAGCTGGCCCGAAGTGCGCGAATGCCACATGCTGTCCGGCGAAGTGGATTTTCTCCTGAAATGCGTGGCGCGCGATCTTTCGCACTTCCAGGATTTCGTCACCCTGACCGTGACGGCGGAGCGCAATGTGGCCAGCGTGAAAAGCTCGCTGGCGATCCATCCCACCAAGAACCAGCCGGGCGTGCCGGTTGACGTGCCTGCTTGACCGCAAACGGTCCCGGCCCAGGCTGTCCATTCCTTCATCAAGGCCGGCTTTTGCCGGGTGCCCTCATTATATAGTGTCGTCATCCGCCTTCCAGGTCTCGCCCATGCGTTTTTCGATCGCCCTCATCGCGCTTATGACGACTTTTGTGGCCACCTCGGTCCTGGGCCAGGAGATCCCCCGCATCAAGGCGCGCATTCTCGCCTTCGACGGCAAGCTTTTGACCGTGACCGCCGGGGCGAAGGGACAGACCCTCACCATCGGCCTTGCCCCGGGGGCGCGGCTGATGGTCGAAGAGAAGGCTTCCTTCCTCGCCATCAAGCCCGGCGATTATCTGGGCGCCACATTGGCCAAAAGCAGCGGCGGCTGGCGGGCGCTCGAAGTGCATCTGATGCCCGACCTGCTCAAGGGCGTGGGCGAGGGGTTCTATCCGTTGCCGGACGACCCCAAGGAACGCATCGTCACCGGCCCGGTCGTCAAGAACGACCTGGAAAAAGGCGTGATGACCGTCGGCTTTCGCGGCAGCGTGGGCGCGGACGGCGCTACCTGCGGCGGCCGCGCCCCACGCCAGGGCGGCTGCAAGGGCGAGCTTACCTTCGCGCTTCCTGCAAACGCCATGGTAGTGGCGCTGAAGCCCGGCACCAAATCCGCCCTGGTGCCGGGAAGGATCGCGGCGATTTCGGTGATTGCCGGCCCCGACGGGCATCTGGTGACGCCCGGCTTGACGATTGAAAACGAACCCGCGGGCGAAAACGAACCCGCTCCTTAGAGCTTTCGGAGTCCTTCATGCGAATCCTCAATGGCCTTCTGTTGCTGGCGCTCCTCGCTCTTCCGGCGGCCGCCGCGGACAAACCGCAATTCGGCACTTTCGGCATCGACCTTGCCGCGATGGACAAGAGCGTGAAGCCGGGGGACAATTTCTTCCTCTATGTGAACGGCAATTGGCTCAAGACCGCCGTCATTCCCCCCGACCGCTCCCAGATCGGCTCGTTTACGGACCTGCAAATCCTCAGCGAAAAGCGGATGCGCGCCATCGTGAACGAGCTGGAAAAGAAGCCCTATACGGCGCTGACCGGCGAAGAAAAGAAGCTGCGCGATCTTTACGACGCGTTCGAGGATACCAAAGCGATCGAGGCCAATGGCCTCAAGCCGGTCCGCCACGACCTCGATACCCTCGCCAACCTGAAGACCAAGGAAGACGTGGCGCGCGCCATGGCTTCCATTCCTCTCGGCACCATGAGCATTTACGACATTGGCATCGGCGTCGATGACAAGCACCCCGACAATTATTCCGTCAATCTCGACCAGTCGGGACTGGGCCTTCCCGATCGCGACTATTATCTCAGCGACGCTGCCCCGCTGGTGAAGACCCGGGCGGCCTATCGCCAATATCTGGCGGACATGATGCGGCTCGCCGGGATGGACGACGCCGACGCCAGGGCGGCGCGCATTCTGGCGCTGGAGACGGCAATCGCCAAGGTGCAATGGAGCCGGGCGGAGCGCCGCGACGAAGATAAAGTCTACAACCCCATGAAGCTGTCGCAGTTGAAGGCGATGGCCCCGGAGTTTCCGTGGGACGCGTTCCTCGCCGAAACCCATGTCCCGATGACGGCCCGCAATGGCCAGCGCTATCTGATCGTGGCGGAGAAGTCGGCGTTCGCGCCGCTGGCCGGAATTTTCGCGGCGACGCCGGTTGCCACCTGGCGCGATTATCTGATCGTGCATTACTTGCACCATTACGCGGCCTTTCTGCCCAAAAGGTTCGACGACCGCGATTTTGCGTTTTACGGCACGGTCCTGGGCGGGCGCACCCGGCAGCTCGACCGTCCGACCAGGGGCGTCCATCTCCTCGATGGGCTTCTGGGCGAGGCCTTGGGCAAGCTTTATGTGGCGCGCTATTTCCCTCCCCAATCCAAGGCCAAGGCGGACCTGTTGGTCGCAAATCTTCTCGCCGCCTACACGGCCGACATCAAGACGCTGTCCTGGATGAGTCCCGAAACCAAAACCAAGGCGCTTGAAAAGCTCGGCGAGTTTACGGCCAAAGTCGGCTATCCCAGCCATTGGCGCGATTATTCCGCGTATGTGGTCAAGCGCGACGACCTGATCGGCGATATCCAGCGCGCCCAGGTCTTCGAGTGGAACCGCGAGATCAAGCGCATCAATCAGCCGGTGGACAGGAGCGAATGGGACATGACGCCTCCCACCATCAACGCCTATTACAATCCTTCCTTCAACGAGATCGTGTTTCCCGCCGCCATCCTGCAGCCGCCCTTCTTCGATCCGAACGCCGACGACGCGGTAAATTGCGGCGGCATCGGCGCGGTGATCGGCCATGAAATCAGCCACGGCTTCGACGATCAGGGCAGCAAGTACAACGGCAAGGGCGTGTTCAAGAATTGGTGGACCAAACAGGATCGCGCCAATTTCGACGCCCGCACCAAGGAACTGGTCGAGCAATATGACAGTTTCGAGCCGCTCCCCGGCCTGCACGTGATCGGCGCCAACACCCTGGGCGAGAACATCGCCGACAATGCCGGCCTCGCCATCGCGCTCAAGGCCTATCACCTGTCGTTGCAGGGAAAACCCGCGCCGGTGATCGACGGGCTCACCGGCGACCAGCGTTTCTACCTCTCGTTCGGGCAGATCTGGCGGACCAAGCAGCGGGAGTCCGCGCTCCGCACCCAGACGCTTTCCAACGAACACAGCCCGGCGGAATTCCGCGTCATCGGTCCCACCCGCAATCAGGACGCGTGGTACGCCGCCTTCGACGTCCAACCCGGCGACAAATATTATCTGCCGCCCGATCGGCGGGTGCATCTGTGGTAGGGTAAAAGACCGTCGGTCGGCGAAGCGGCGGCTTTTGCGCACACCCGCCTTTGGCCCGCCTTTGGTACGAATCCCCGCACGGAAAAACCCTTAATCCCGGACCGGAAAGCGCAACTGGATGCGGGTGCCCTTCCCGGGCGCCGTTTCCACATCCAGTTCCGCGGCCAATTGGCGGGCGAAGGCTTCGATCAGCCGGCTTCCCAGGCCCTTGCGAATCCTGGCCGTATCGAAGCCTACGCCGTCGTCGGCGAAGG
This sequence comes from Rhizomicrobium sp., assembly GCA_050729015.1. GTDB lineage: Bacteria > Pseudomonadota > Alphaproteobacteria > Micropepsales > Micropepsaceae > Rhizomicrobium. Next base: position 3,372 of record JBOHKF010000388.1, read on the forward strand.
TCAGCGCGCAGCGCTTGCTGCCCGATGCGATATGGAGGCTGATATGCCCCGTCTTTCCGGGAAAAGCGTGCTTCAGGGTGTTGCCCACGACTTCCGCAGTCAAGAGCCCCACCTGTTCCACCCGCTGCTCGGGCCAGGCGGGGCTGTCGCCGCTGACTTCGATGGTGACCGGGCTGGCGTCGGACTGAAGCGCCCGGCGCAGCGCCACGCACAGGCCTTCGAGATAGGCCTTCAAGGGAAGGTCGCCGCCGTCGCCCACCTGGTACAGCAGTGCCTGGACTTCCGCCATGGCGCTGACACGGTCGGCAGCCTTGGTGAGAGCGGCCCTGACCGCGCCGTCTTCGCCTTGCGCCTGGAGCTGCAATGTCGAGGCGATCCGCTGCATCAGATTCTTGGAACGATGGTGCAATTCGCGCATCAAAAGGCCGTGCAGCACCGCATCGGTGCGCATGTCGGGCGCCTGCGCGTCGAGACTGTCCTTCAATCGGCCCCACCAGTCCATGTCCGAACGCGCCAACATCCTGTGGCGCCGTTGGCGGGCGCGCCAACATAAGTTACGCGGTTGGGCTTTTTCCGTCACGCATTTTTTTCTTTAGGTTCCCCATCAACCGTTGCTTGTGCAGATCGCAAGGACGGCATAGCGTAACCACGCGCGCGAGGGGTGACCCACATGAATATCCGGTCGCGGCAGGAACGGTTGGATGGCCGCGCCTATCGCGAGTTCGCGCTGAAAAGCGTGGCGCGCGTGGCGCCGTTGACCGAAGGCGATGCCGGTTCGATCCGCCAGGCGCTCGACGCAATCGAAACCTCTGCGCTAGGAAGGGAAGTGATCGCCGAAGGGGGGCGCCTCGATCAGCCGCGGCTGCTCCTGGATGGGTGGGGCATCGCCCAGCGCGAGCTTTCCGACGGGCGGCGGCAGATTTTCGGCTTCGTGCTCCCCGGCGACGTGTACGGACTATGTCCGCGGCCGGGAGGGTGCGCCCTCTACAGCATGATCGCGGCCACGCCGATCGTCTCGATCCCGGTGCCTTTCCTGGCGCGCGCGCTCGAAGAGGGCAAGGGGGCGCTTTGGCAGTTCGCCTGGACCGCCGTGGCCCGGGAGGAAGCGGGCCTGCGCGACCAGGTGGTGCGGCTGGGCCGGCAATCGGCACACGAGCGGCTGGTTCATCTACTGCTCGAACTCCATTTCCGGCTGAAAGATGTGGGACTCGCCAACGCGTTCGACTTCCAGTTTCCCTTATCGCAGGAAGTTCTGTCGGACGCCCTGGGGCTTTCGGTGGTTCACACCAACCGCACCTTGCAGCAGCTAAGGCGGGAGCGCGTGATCGAGACGCGCGGCAGCCACATCTTTCTCGCCGATATCAAAGCCATGATCGAGATGGTCGATTTCCGACCGCCTCAGAGTCTCGCGGCGGCTTAGCGGCACGTCATTTCCCGGCTGGACTACGAACTCCACGCCACCGTTGAGGTGCCGTCCTGCTGCTGAACGCACACCATCGCCTCGAACCCTTCCGCGCAAGCGTGCCGGGCGGCGCGAATCGCGAGGCGGACCGCGAGATCCCGATCGCGGGCGAAATCGAGGCTTTCCCCGTCCACGGTCTCGACGTTCCAGTGCCGGCCATCGAACGTCACGTGATATTCGCGGGCGAAACCCGAGCCGGCCGGGTATTCGCTCTCGGCGACCTGAGCGCGGTCTTGAATGACTTCTGCGGCTCTTTCCATGTCGCGAATCACCCGATCCTTAGCGAGTCTGGACCGCAGGGCTTTGAGGATGCAAGCGGGCGAGCGGAATTCGGAATTCGGTCCTTTCGAGCGCTCGGAATCGACATGCATGAAAAAAGCGTCGCTATCGCGGGGCGGAAAATCGCGCGATTCATTCGATCAAGCAGGTACTTGGACCAGGTTCCCTGGCGCCCGCGTCAACTTGAATGCGGGCCGGCCCCGCAGTAGCTTCGGCAAAATGGCGGGAGCCGAGTTTTCCGCGAACGGGCGTTGCCGTGCAAGGCCCGCGTTTCCCGCCGCTTTCCAGGGAGAGCCCACGACATGACAACCATCAGAGAAGAAGTCAAAGACGATCTGCTGGCCCGCGGCTTTTCGCGCCGGCAAATGATCCGCGCCGCCATGATGTTTGGCGGCGCTGCCACCGCGCTCACCATGAATCCCGAACTGGTCTTCGCCCAGCAAGACCGCGATCCGGCCATGAAGGTGCGCATCGGCTCGAACGAATGCTGGACCGGACCCATGGCTCCGGGCGCCAAGGCCGCCGCGGCGGCGATTTCTAAATCCAACCGCTACTCGCCCGACGGCGAACAGGCGAATTTGGCCAAGACCATCTCGCAGGTGGAAAGCATTCCGTTGGACCATATCCTGATGTGGCCGGGCTCGAACGAGGCGCTGGCGCGGGCGGTGGTGGCATTCTGCTCGCCCGCAAAAGGGCTGGTCCAAGCCAACCCCACCTATGAGACCTGCGCGCGCGCCGCCAAATTCCTCGAGGTTCCGATCGATTATGTCCCCCTCACCGCCACCTACGCCCATGACGTCAAGGCGATGGCCGCCGGGGGGGCCAATGCCGGCCTGTTCTATGTCGTCAATCCCAACAATCCCACCGGCACGATGACGCCGGCCGCCGACATCGAATGGCTGGTCGCCAACAAGCCGCAAGGTGCGGTGGTGGTGATTGACGAAGCCTATATCCACTGGTCCCGCGGCTATCCCAACAACACGATGACCCATCTGGCGAGGGCCGATAAGGACGTGCTGGTGATGCGCACCTTCTCCAAAGTCTTCGGCATGGCGGGCATGCGGGTGGGCTATTGCATGGGCCGGCCCGATCTTCTCGCCAAGCTCAAGCGGTATGACGGCGGCGGCACCGGCGAGATATCGGTGCCTTCGGCGGCCTGCGCCGGCGCCAGCATGCCCGACATGGCCACCATCCTGTCGCGCCGCAAAACGATGTGGGGAAATCGCGCCATGACCGTCGATTTTCTCGTCAAGCGCGGCCTCAAGCCGATCGGCACCAGCGAAGCCAATATGCTGATGTTCGATTGGAAGACGCGGACGGCCAAAGAGATGCAGGCGGCGTTTCGCGCCCGGGGCGTGCTGATTGCCGGTCCGCGCTGGCCGATCTGGCCGACCGTGGCGCGCATCTCGGTCGGTTCGAAAGAGGACATGGAAGGCTTCTTCGCGGCCTTCGACAAGGTGGTATCGGCGTAAAGCGCGCGCGACAGGTCCGGCTTCAGGCGGCAAGCACGGAGGGCCGCCCAAGCAGGCCCTCGGGGAAAAAAGGAAGGGAGCTCGAGTGATGTCGCTCACCCGGCTCCCCTTTTTTTCCGAAGTGCGGCTGGCCGAGGTCGGATTTTATCGCCGCGCCTGGCCGGCGCATCTTCGAGCCCGATCTTCAATCGGAATTCTGCGGGCCGGGCCGTCCGGCGGTGCCGGCTTGACTGAGATAGAGATAGATCGCGCGGACCTGAGCGTCGGTCAAATACTTGAACTGGCTCTTGATCGCCGGGGTCATGGTTTGGGTGCCGTGGCCGATTACGCCTTGGCCGGTTCGAAAGAAATGCTCGAAGGCGGCAAGCGAATAATGCCGGATCGCGATGCGCAAATCCGGAGAATCCTCGCTCACGTCGCCGGACAGATCGGGGCCATGGCAAGCCGTGCATTGGGTGTGGGTTATATAGCGGCCCAGCGCCAGGGGCGCGGTGGGGGTGCGAAGCGGCCCGCGCCGGGAGCTATCCACCGCGTCCGCTTCCAGGGGCAGAAAGCCCATGGCGAGCATCGCCCGGCCGATGAATCCCCAGCGCGTCCTGCCCGCCGAATCCGGTTTCACCGGAAGCGACCGGAGATAGGAGACGATCGCCGCGGTGTCGCTGTCCGAATCCGCGATGAAACGGCTGGCGGGCATGTCCACCAGACTGGTGCCATCGGGCTTGACGCCAAAGCGGATGGCGGCGGCAAGCTGCGCGGCGCTCTGGCGATGCGCCAGACGGGTGAGATTGGGAGCTACCAGGCGCGTGCCGAACCAGCCGGTGAAGGCGACGCCGCCGCTCAAATCTTCTCCATGGCAGCTAAAGCAGTCGTTGACATGGGCGAGCCTTGCCCCATCCGCCGCGAGCTTGGGATCGGGGGCGATGGCGAGCGGGTTCTGCGGCAAGGGGTGGCGAGCGGCAAGCTTTTCCGCCGAGGAGCTCTCAATGCCAAAGGCCGCGGCGGCAATCGCGATGATCGCCACCGCGAAGGGAATGCTGCGCTTTTGCCACTTCTTCATGCGCGGGTCCGCTGTCGGTTAAGAGCGGATCACCGCTTGATGGAATCGGCGATCCGCTCCTAAGTATTCATTTTGTCGCAATTCCGAACGGAAAACCGCTTCACACTTTTCCTGGAA
>JBOHKF010000389.1:0-2318 GCA_050729015.1 Rhizomicrobium sp.
GACCGGTGCCTTAAACCGCTCGGCCACCCATCCGGTCTCGATGGCTTAGCGAAGCTCCATATTGGACGCAACGTCACGCCGGTTTTGCGATTGCCTCCGCGCTTTAATTCATTAAGCCCTTGCAAGACTGACGCAAAACGGCATTGCCGGCTTTGCAGGGATCGTTGGCTTCCAGTAGCGTCGCTTTTCGCCTTACCGACTGATTCGCCCCGATGCGCTGGTTGCGATCCTTTTCCCTTGTCCTGGGCGCGGGCCTCGTTGTGGCTGCCTGCGGCACGCCGCCGGCGCCGCCTCCGCCCAAGCCGATGGTTATTGCTCCCCCACCCAGCACCGGCGTCTACAAAGTCGGCATTCCCTACCAGATAGACGGCATCTGGTATTACCCGCACGAGCAACCGGACTATGACGAGACCGGCATCGCGTCCTGGTACGGGCCCACTTTTTACGGGAAGACGACGGCCAATGGCGAGCTTTACGACGGCAACAAGATCACCGCCGCCCACCGCACCCTGCCGATGCCCGTCAATGTGCGCGTCACCAATCTCGAGAATGGCAAATCGATCATTGTTCGTGTCAACGATCGCGGACCCTATGCACGCGGCCGGATCATCGACCTTTCGCGTCGCGCCGCCGAGCTTCTGGATGTGATCCAGACCGGCACCGCGAGAGTACGTGTTACTTATCTGGGGCGCGCCGATCTTGCCAACGGCAAGCCGCCGCCGCCCGAAACGCCGCCTCAAATTGCGTCGGCGTTGCCGGCGGCGCCCACTGCCAAGGTGGAGACGGCTCCCTTGAACGCGGTTCCGGGCATCCGCCTCGCCGCACCCGCGCGCATGCACGCAATGCCGCATGCCTTGGCAGCCCCGCCGGTCCAACTCGCCTCCAACCGGCCCACCGGACAGGTCACCCGGCTCCCGGTTCCCGCCGTCACCCATCTTTACGTGCAGGCAGGCGCGTTCTTGAGGCTGCAGAACGCCCGCATGCTGCTTGCCAGATTGGGCGGGAACTTGCGGATTTCACCTCTTCAACGCGACGGACAGACCCTCTATAGAGTGCGGACGGGGCCACTGAATTCGGTCGAAGATGCCGACGCGGCACTGTCGCGCGTGACCGGGCGAGGCAGCAACGACGCACAAATCGTGGTCGATCGGTAACCGTCAACTCGCGGAGTCATGGATGCGCCGCTTCTTTCTTTCTCTCTTCTCCCTGATCCTTGCCGGAGTTCCGGTGCTCTTTGCCGCACCGCCGGCGATGGCAGATATCCAGACCGGTGCCGAGCATGCGCTGCTGATGGACGCCGCCACCGGCCAGGTGCTGTGGCAGAAGGACGGCCTGGTGCCCATGCCGCCTGCCTCGATGTCGAAATTGATGACCTTGGAGCTTCTGTTCCAGCGGCTGAAGGACGGGCGGATCAAGCTCACCGACACGTTGCCGGTTTCCGAGCGCGCCTGGCGCACCCAGGGGTCCAAGATGTTCGTGGAGCTGGGGGCGCGCATTCCGGTGGAAGACCTGATCCGCGGCATCGTGATCCAGTCGGGCAACGACGCCTGTATCGTGGTCGCCGAAGGCCTTGGCGGCACCGTCGAAGGCTTTGTGGACATGATGAATCGACGGGCCAGGCAGTTGGGGCTGGCGCAATCGCATTTCGTCAATCCCGACGGCCTTCCCGACCCGCCCGGCCAATTGATGAGCGCCTACGACCTTGCCAAGCTGGCGCGTCATCTGATCCGCGACTATCCGCGATATTATCACTATTTCAGCGAGAAGAGCTTCACCTGGCACGGCATCGATCAGCCCAACCGCGACCTGGTACTGGGCCAATTGCCGGGCGCGGACGGCCTCAAAACCGGCCACACCGATGCATCCGGCTACGGCATTACCATCTCCGCCGTCAGGAACAATGAACGCTTGATCCTGGTCCTCAACGGATTGCGTTATCCTCAGTACCACAACGACTATTTTCCCAACATCAAGCGCGCCGAGGAAGCCGGCCGGATCATGGACATCGCGTTCCGGGAATTCCGCGACTACGACTTGACCAAAGCCGATCAGGTCGTGGGCCAGGTGCCGGTCAAGGGCGGCGCCGCGCAAAGCGTGGCAGTAACGCCGGGCAAGCCCATCGACGTCGCCATGCAAGTGGATTCGCGAAATGCCGTCAGAACCGAGGTGAAAGCCGATCCCAACCTGACCGCGCCCATCGCCCAGGGCGCACGCGTGGGCAGCATGGTCGTCACCGCGCCGGATTTTCCCGCCATGACCGTCCCCCTCTATGCCGCCGCACCCGTGGACCGCGCTAACATCTTCCTGCGCGCCTGGCA
>JBOHKF010000390.1:0-2178 GCA_050729015.1 Rhizomicrobium sp.
CTGCACGCGAGGACGGGCTCCCGAACGAATCACGACGCTCGCATCCAGCCTACCTTTTTTGGATCGGGCCGGGCGGGAAATAGGGCTGCCGGACCGGAAACGGCAAGTCCCGGCGCTTGCCGGGGCTTTCGCACAAGTGATTTCTTCCTAATCGAAGTGCCAGTTGCCGTCGGGCCGCCGGCAGGCCGTGCCGCGGTGAGTGAAACTGCGGCCATCAGGGCGGTAGGATGTTTCGGTGAAGTCGCGGCAGATCACGCCATCGCGGCGAAACTGGCGCACCGGCGTGAAATAGCCATATGCCCCGCCATGCCGCCACTGATAGCGGCGGCCGACGTCGCCATCGAGGCCTTCGGCGTAAACACGAAATGCGTAGGGCTGATTTTCGCAGTCTATGTCGCGGGATACGACGTTGCCCAGAAGCCCGCCCAGCACCGCTCCTCCCACTACCGCGCCGCCATTGCCGTGGCCTACCGCTCCGCCCAGCAACCCTCCGGCCAGGGCGCCGAAGATGGTGCCGGCGGCGGTATTGCCGCGGTGGCAATCCTGTTCGAAGCGGCCCGGTTCATAGTAAGCGGGCGGCGGCGGGGGCGGCCCGTAGCCCTCATCGGGATGGCGAAGGCGCTGATACCGACCCTGCCGGTCGTAATAGCCTTGATGATCATACTGGCTGTAATAGCCATAGGGGTCGTTCCCCGGGGGAGGGAGGGGCTGCGCGCGGGCGGCGAGAGTGCCCAGCGCCACTATTGCCGCGGTCGTCGTCAAAAGAAGACGTTTCATGTGGGACTCCATGCAAATCGGCCAATGAATTTGAACTGCGGCGTTTGAATGAGGCGTGAATGAATTGAGGCTGCAATGAGGCTGGATTTTCTCGTCAAGCGAAGCTCATCTGATGAAATAACCGATGACCGACCAGGCCTTATCGCCCAGCACCAACCTAACGGTCTCCAAGGCGTGGGCCTTGCGGGCGAAGATCGTATCGAAACGGATGGTAGCATATTGTCCGTCGGCCATGCCGGGAAGAGTCTTTTGGAGCTTGACGTCCTTCAGGCCGCGCGAGGCCATGGCGCCCAGGGGCGCGCGCACGCGGCCCAATTTTTCCGCAAAGCCCGGTTCCGATATCCGGTCGCGCCCGGCCTTGCCCATTTGCCGGTAGGCGGTAGCGTAATTTCCGTCGTCAACAAGGATCAACCACTGCTTGGCCCGTTGGTCCGGACTGGGCGTCATGGCCGTGGAGGACCCGGAGGCGGCTTGCGCCAGAGCCGGCAGAGCGAGGAGAAGAGCAAAAGCGACAAGCACGGCTCTCATGCGGTGCTCCGTGGTCTTCACCAAACGGACAGGCGGAACGAAGGTTCCATGGCGCATCGGCGATTGCCGCCAAAGCATTTGGCGAAGCGCCAAAGAACCGTCAATAATTGCGCGCCTTGGGCGGGATATATTCCACGTCCTTGGTGAGGGTGTAGGCGTGAACCGGACGATAAGCGATTCGGGTGCTCGCGCTTTTTGGATCGAGCCAGACCAGCGTGTGCTTCATCCAGTTTTCGTCATCGCGCCCGGGATAGTCCGCGCGCGCGTGCGCGCCGCGGCTTTCCAGGCGATTGGCCGCGCATTCGATGGTCACCACCGCCTGCTGGATGAGATTGTCGAACTCCAATGTCTCCACCAAATCGGTATTCCAGATCAGCGAACGGTCGCTGACGCGCAGGTTCGCCCGCTGCGCGTAAATTTCGTGGATGCGCTTTTTGCCTTGTTCCAGGCTTTCGCCGGTGCGGAAAACGGCAGCGTCCTCCTGCATCGCCTTCTGCATCGCAAGCCGTAGTTGAGCGGTGGGCATGGTGCCGTTGGCATGGCGGAAACGGTCGAAACGCGCCAGCGCTTCATCGCCGGCTGCAGGAGGAAGGTCCTGGTGAGGCTGGTTGGCGCGAACGTCCTTCGCCGCTTGCAATCCCGCCGCCTTTCCGAACACCACCAGGTCGATCAGCGAATTGGAGCCCAGCCGGTTGGCGCCATGGACGGAAACGCAGGCCGCTTCGCCCACCGCCATCAGTCCTGCGACCACGGTGTCCGGGTCGCCGCCGCTCAAGGTGAGGGCGTTGCCGGTATAGGCGCAAGGCACGCCGCCCATATTGTAGTGGACCGTGGGAAGCACCGGGATCGGCTCCTTGGTCACGTCCACGCCGG
>JBOHKF010000391.1:0-1897 GCA_050729015.1 Rhizomicrobium sp.
GAGCCGCATCGCCCTCATCGGTGGGCCCAAATACCTGCAATTCGTACTTCCCGGCGTCCTGATGATGAACATCGTCAATGCCGCGTTCCTGCAATCCTCCTCGGCGATCTATTTCTCGCGCTTCATCCGCTTCGTGGAGGAGATGCTGGTCGCGCCGCTCTCGTACATGGAAATGATCGTCGGCAGCCTGAGCGTGGTGGTGCTCCGGGCGACGGTGACCGGGCTGGGCATTCTTCTGATGGGTATCGGCTTTGGTGCCACCCATATCGAGTCCTGGCCGTTGTTCATCTTCTGGCTGGTGAGCGTGTCTACCGTGTTCGGCCTGTTGGGGCTGATCATCGGCCTGTGGTCCAAGAGCTTCGAGCAATTGAACATGCCGGTGGTGTTCTTCCTCACCCCGCTTTCGATGGTGGGCGGAGTCTTCAACACCGTGGCGATGCTTCCTCCATGGCTCCGATGGCTCGCCTACGCCAATCCCTTCTTCTATTTCATCAACGGCATCCGCGGCGCCATGATCGGATTCGACGAAGCGCCTGCCGGCCTCGGGCCGGCGCTCACCTTGTCGTTGGTGGTGATTTTGGGGGCCGTGGTGTGGCGGCTTTATGCCAAGGGCTATGGCCTGAGAGAATAGCCGCACATTGCGGCCGGCGGGCGCAATCGCTATCGTTCGACGGTGGGGCGCGGCGGCGGCACCGTGGAGCCACGGGTTTCATATCGCCGAATTTAAGGCGGAGTGTTCATGAGTCGCGGTTTTGCGGTTGGTTCCCTGTGTTTCGTGGCGCTGGTCGCGCCGGCTTCGGCCGGAAGTGCAAACCTGCTGGGCGTCTTCGGCACCTGGACTGCCTATACCCAAGGCGAGGGCGACGCGATGAGCTGCTTTGCGGTGTCCCGGCCCCGTGCCGTCGAGCCCAAAAGAGCGAAGCGGGGGGCTATTTCCTTGATTGCGACCGATTGGCCGGCAAGGCACGTTAAGGCGGAGTTCGAGATCGTGCCCGGCTACGAATATCGGGAAAGGACGCAAGTGGTCCTGGAGATTGGAGCGGACAAATTCAGCTTTTTCGCCCGCAACCAGGGCAAAGAGGGCGCGGCCTGGCTCGAGACGCTGAGCGAGGCGCAACCTTTGATTGACGCCATGAAAAATGGGGTCTCGGCGGTGGCCATCGGACGCCCCCGCAGGGGGGCAAAGACCGTGGACACCTATTCGCTGGCGGGGTTCAACGACGCGCTCGTCAAAATTCATGCCGCCTGCAACATGTAAGTCCTTGATCGGGCTTTCGCCCGCCGCGCTGGCCGCTTCGCTCGCCCAGGCGGGAACGCCGGAAAAGGCGGCGCGCATGCGCGCGCGCCAACTGTGGAACTGGATTTATGTTCACGGGGCGCGCGATTTCGAGGCGATGAGCAATCTTGCCAAGGATTTCCGCGGCGATCTGACGAAAGCCTTCAATCTCGCCCGGCCGGAGGTTGTGAGCGAACAGATTTCCCGGGATGGCACCTGCAAATGGCTTTTGTCTACCGGACCGGGCGTCGCGTTCGAGACCGTCTATATTCCCGAAGCGGGCCGCGGCACGCTTTGCGTCTCCTCCCAGGTGGGTTGCACCCTCAATTGCCGATTCTGCCACACCGGCACCCAAAAGCTGGTGCGCAATCTCACCGCCGCCGAGATCCTGGGCCAGCTTCTGGTTGCCCGCGATCGGCTGGGCGACTGGTTTGGGGGCGCGCGGCGGGAAAAAATGGCGGCGGGCTCTCCGCCCGGCCGCACGACCGGCAAGGACGTCGCCGCCCATGTCCGAAAGATCACCAATGTGGTGATGATGGGCATGGGCGAACCGCTCTACAATTGCGACAATGTGAAGACGGCGCTCGCCATCGTCACCGATGGCGACGGCTTGGCTCTATC
>JBOHKF010000392.1:0-2132 GCA_050729015.1 Rhizomicrobium sp.
CCGGGGCACCCCACCTGCTTCAGGACGGCTGGCTCTATCGCGCCCTGGAGCCCATGGGGCTTGCCGCCGGCAAGGCGCTTGCCATCGCTCCGACTCCGCCCTTGATGCTTTCGGGCAGAATCGAGACGGCAAGCTGGATGCCTCAGCGAATGCCCGCGCCGGATGAAGTATTCTTAAATCGGGTGCGGGCGCTTTATGCGGACGATGCGGTGTTAAGCGCGGCGCTTCAAAGCGCATGGGCCCTGGAGACGGAGGCCGCGGCGGCGGTGGACGAGCCGACTGGAGGTGCGCAAAAACGCGCTAGCCTCAATGGCGATCTCGGGGGGTTGTTCGAGGGGGCGGGCAAGCTGCTGGCCACGGCAGACGGTCCGCGCGTCGCCACTCTGGAGGCCTCGGGCTGGGATACGCATGTCAATCAGGGCGCCGGCGATGGGCAATTGGCGCGCCGGCTTCTGGCCCTCGACACCGGCATCGCCGCCATGCAACGTGCGATGGGTCCGCAAGTCTGGAAGAAGACCGCCGTGCTGATGGCCACGGAATTCGGCCGCACGGTCCGGCCCAACGGCTCGGGTGGCACCGATCACGGCACCGGTGGTGCGGCCTTCCTGTTTGGCGGCGCCGTCCAGGGCGGCAGCGTGAAAGCGCAGTGGGTCGGGTTAAGCGCCGAGCGTCTCAAGGACGGCCGCGATCAACCGGCGAAGACCGATCTTCGCGCCCTGTTCAAAGGCGTCCTGGCCGAGCATATGGGCGTCTCCGGGACGGCTCTCGAAAGCCTGGTTTTCCCCGACAGCGCATCGGCCGAACCTCTGAGGCAGGTGATCGGGGCCTGACCGCCGCTCTGACACTCGGAAGGCAAAATGGGGCATGGTATGGTTTGCCGTCAAACCCCGGGCGCGTGATGCCATCCAGAATATTAAAGTGTGTCTTCGCCTTGGCGCTTATGCTGTGGTTTGTCCCGGCCTGCGCCCAGGACCTTTATACCGTCTCCGGCGTGCATGTGGACGCGTCCGCGGCCTCCTCCGAGGAGGCGCTCAATCTTGCCATCGCCCAGGGACGGCCCAAGGCCTGGCAGATACTCTACCGCCGCCTCACCCGTGAGGAAGATTGGGCGCGCGAGCCTGATCTCGACCCTGCCACGCTGTTGCGATTGTCCCGAGGGTACGAACCTCTCGACGAGCGTCGCTCCACCACCCGCTATGTGGCGGATGTGACCTACGACTTTAATCCCGCGGCGGTAGCGCGGGTGTTGCGCGACGCCAATATTCCCTTCACCCAGGCCCCTGCCCGTCGCCTTCTGCTGGTGCCGATGGCGCCCAACTACAACAACGGTCCCTGGGCTCAAGCCTTCACCGCTCCCAGCCTGCATGATCCTCTGGTCCCGTTTTCACTTCCCGCCCCGGCCGATGCGTCCCTCCTCGGCCAGTTGGATTTCGATGCCGCCGGATGGAATGACGTTGCCGTTGCCGCCGCCCATGTCGATGCCACGGACGCCGCCTTGCTCCAGTTCGTCTACGCGAAGGGCAAGGTGACCGTGAATATTCGCCGCTTGAGCCAGAGCCAAGACCCGGTCGAGACCAGCGTCGACGTGCCCTTGATGCAAACACCAGCCGCCACCTATCCGGCGGCGGCGCAGGCCGCGGTCGATGCCATCGGCGATCTCTGGAAGACGCGCACCGCCGTCAATGTGAATGTCCGCGGCACCTTGATCGCCAACGTCAGGGTCGATTCGCTCGACCAGTGGGGCGCGATTCGGACGGCGCTCGCGGGCGTGCAAAACATCACCGGCGTCGAGGTGATGGCCATGGATTTGGGTTATGCGCGGCTCCGGATCGCCTATCAGGGCAGTGAGGCACAATTGCGCGATTCGATGAACGGGCAAGGGCTGGCCCTTTCCGGCCGGTCCGGTGCCTGGACACTCAGCCCGGCGGCACCGGACGCCAGGTGATGCTTAAATATCTGCCCAATTTCCTCTCGGCGACGCGTCTGGTTGCGGCGCCGCTGGCAGCCTGGGCGATTCTCGAAGGCCATGACACGGCGGCGCTTGCCGTCTTCGTCTTCGCGGGCCTGAGCGATATTGCCGATGGTTTCGTGGCGCGGCGTTGGGGCTTTGCCTCGCGGATCGGCGCCTGGCT
>JBOHKF010000393.1:0-2763 GCA_050729015.1 Rhizomicrobium sp.
CAGCATGGCACCGTGGTTCTGTTGCAATCTCCGGGACCGGTCTTCCCCGCACGCGCTGTCTCACATTCATCGATCAGGGAGCAGGCATGGCGAAGCGCTCGCAGCGGACCAAGTCGCGTGACAATTATTCTTCCGATCACAATGTCCATCCGCTTTTCCCCAGCCGCGGCGGGGCGCAGCACGAGCGCGATCGGGAGATCCGCGACCGCCGCTATGTGAAGAATGTGCGGGCGATGAGCCCGGCCCAGCAGCAGTTGATGGAGGCAATTGACGGTCAGAGTGTGATCCTGGCGCTGGGCCCCGCCGGCACCGGCAAGACCTATCTCGCCATTGCCAAGGCGGTGGAAGCGTTGGAGGCGGGGAAGGTGCAGCGCATCGTGCTTTCGCGGCCGGCGGTAGAAGCCGGCGAATCCCTGGGCTTCCTGCCCGGCGATCTCAACGAAAAGCTCGCCCCCTATCTTCGCCCGCTCTATGACGCGCTAACCGAAAGACTGGGCACCAGGCGGCTCAAGACGCTCCTCGCCGAGGGCGCGATCGAGATCGCGCCGGTAGCGTATATGCGGGGCCGTACCTTGAGCGAATGTTTTGTGGTGATCGATGAGGCGCAGAATTGCACCTACGGCCAGATCAAGATGCTTTTGACGCGGCTGGGTTGGCGCTCGACCATGGTGCTGACCGGCGACCCCGATCAAACCGACCTTCTGCCGGGTATGTCTGGCTTTTGCGAGATCGCACGCCGGTTGGAGCCGCTTTGCGCGATTCCGGTGATCCGCCTTGGTGACGGCGATATCGTGCGCCACCCGCTCGTGGCCTCGATGCTGGCGGTGCTCTAACCCCTTTCGTTCGGCACCCGCTGGCTTTGCTTCCCGCGGCGGAGCCACCGGCGGAGGATTTTTCGCGAAGAAGGTTAGGATAGGATCAGAGATACGGCGCCAGGCTGAGGATGCCCATGCCGAGCAGAAAGGACCAATAGCCCACAACGACCACAGCGATCAGATAGGCGAAATCCGAACAGGCTTCCTTGCGGTAGTCGCGGGTGGCGTTCTCGAACAGCACGCTGGGGCCGGCGACCGCCATCACCGCGTAATGCACCAGTCGGCCGGCCCGTTGGCGAGGCCTGGTGGCGGCGAGACGGTAGGTGTTGGCGCTGATCGCCGAGAGCGTAAGGCCCCCCGTCACCGCGAACAGGAATACCACCATTTCGCGCAGGAAATGGGCGCCCAGAATGGTCATGTATCACCTCGATGCGAATGCTTTCTGTCAACGGTCCGGTGCAAGAAGCGGGCGAGGCCGACATGTTCCAAAACGCGGCGCCACACACCCCGCTTCGGTGGCGAAGGCCTATACCCCGTTCGCGACAGGACCCGACATGGCCCATCCCGGGACAGGTCACCCCGCGCGGCTGGGGGGCGGTTCGGGCAGGTCCTGTTCCAGAATTGCCATGTTGAAAGCGTAAGAGATTTCGCCATCCTCGTCGTCCTTGAACAGCACGCCGATGAACTCGCCGTTGACATGGACCTCGACGGAATCCTGTTGCTTTGGACGTTCCACAATCGTGATCGTGTCGAGGCGGAACAGGTTACGCAGGTACTTTTCCAGACGCCAAAGTTCGCCGCGAGTCATGCTTTCCTCATGCAATGAAGCGTTGAACTGGCATGGGTGACCGGGCTGGGTCAAGCGTCAGGGCCGAGTTCGCTCCGATCGCTCTTTGATCTTGGAAAATTGCTCGCCCTAGCCTGGAATGGCTCTAATCGCCGGCCCCGGAAACCTCGATCACGTGATTCATCTCCTGCGACGGCCGTTGCGGGCCGGTGCAGTGGATCAGCTTGGCGGGAATTCCCACCGCGGTGCAGCCGGGGGGAACGGATTTCAGCACCACCGAGCCGGCCCCTACCCGGCTGTATTCGCCGATCTCGATATTGCCGAGAATTTTCGCCCCCATCGAAAGCAGGACACCGCGGCGAACTTTGGGATGGCGGTCACCGGCGCCTTTGCCCGTGCCGCCCAAGGTCACGCCATGCAGCATCGAAACATCGTCTTCCACCACGGCAGTCTCGCCAATCACCACCCCGGTGGCGTGGTCTATCATGATGCCCCGTCCCAACCTGGCGGCGGGATGGATGTCCACCGCAAAAAGTGCCGAGATACGGCTTTGGAAAAACAGGGCGAGCGTTTTTCGGTTCTGCTGCCACAACCAATGGCCGATGCGATAGCTCTCGATCGCGTGAAAGCCTTTGTAATAGAGGAAGGCTTCGGCAAAGGAGTGGCAGGCGGGATCGCGGTCCATGAGCGCCGACAAATCGGCGCGAACGGATTCGCCAATCGTGGCGTCGCTGGCAAAGGCCTCCTCGAAGGTTTCTCGCGCCGAAAGCGGATCGAGGTCTTCTCCGCCGAGCTTTCGTGCCAGATGATAGGAAAGGGCGTTCTCCAGTCGTTCATGCTTAAGGATGTTGGCATGGAAGAAGCCGGCAAGCGCCGGCTCATCGCCCGCCATCGTCTCGGCTTCGATGCGCAATTGGGCCCAGACCGGATCGCAACTCGCGAGCTTTTCATGAAGGATCGCCATGGTCTCTCTTCTACCACAGGAATTAATGCGTATTCAAAACCGCCGGGCCTCCATACGGTACTTGAGCGTCATTCCTCTTTCCATTGAGAAACAACGATGTCGGATACTTCTCTTCTCAACCGCCCGGCCCCCTTAGCCTTGGAGTTGCTCCTCAGCCGGCGCTCCGGCTCGGCCAAAACCATGAAGGAGCCGGGACC
>JBOHKF010000394.1:0-5161 GCA_050729015.1 Rhizomicrobium sp.
GGCAAATACCGGGTAGCGCTTCTGGCCGATGCCGGCTCGAGCGAGGACGTGGAAGTGCTGGCCTTCCGCAAGCCGCCCGAGGAATTGCCCCCGGCCGCCTCGAACCAGATTCCCGCCGTGGCAGCGGGCTTGCCGCCGGCTGCGCCCATGCCTCAGGCCGCGCCCGCGCCGCTGGCCGCTCCCCTGGGCCCAAAAGGCGCCAGCGTGCACGCCGGCCGGCCCCCGGCGGCAAACCCGCGTGCCGCCGGGTCCACCGTCGCCGGGAGGCCGAGCGGAGCGCCAGCCGCAGCGGCGCCCGCCCAAGCCGCGGCGACATCGCCTCCTGCCCCCGACACGTCCGAGACGTCGGCGGGTGAGACCGACCGGGATCGGTGATAGATGGGCCAGGACGACCGGACGGGACTCATCATGGGCTGGCGGTTTCTTTCGGCGCTGGTACCGGTTTTATGCGGCCTCGTGGCGGTTGTGATCTCCAGTTTGCCCATTTCGCTCACCAATGGGCTGGTGCCGGCGCCGCTTTTGGCCCTGGTACCGATCTATTTCTGGTGTCTGGTCCGGACCGATCTGATGACCCCCGCCGCGGTGTTCGGCATTGGGCTCCTCCAGGACATCATGGCGGGTGGCCCCCCGGGCATCTGGACTCTGTCGTTTGTGGTAACCTTCGCCGTTCTCGACCGGCGGCGAGAGGCATTTGCCGGCCTTTCCGGGCTTGCCGCGGTCCTGGGCTTTGCCGCGGCCGCACTGGTAGCTACCGCTTGCGCCTATGCCACGGTGGCGCTCTATTATTGGCACTTGCCGCCGGCCGCTCCGATTCTGGCGGAACTGGTGGTGACGGTTCTGTTTTATATCCCGGGCGCGCTTGTGGTGGGCATTCTCCACCGCCGTCTGGTCGGGCCGCTCAGGAGCGACTTCTGATGCCGCTGTTCGACAAGAAGGACAAGTCGCGCTACGCCACCTTCACCCGCCGCTCCCTGGGCCTCGGCGGAGGGATGACACTGGTTTTCGCGGTGCTGTCGGGCCGTCTCTATCAGCTTCAGATTGTCGACGGCGACCAATACAAGGCCGAGGCCGAAGACAATCGGGTGAGCGAGCGGCTGTTGGCGCCGCCCAGGGGCCGTATCTTCGACCGTTTCGGCGTCGAGTTGGCCGACAACCGCCGCAATTACCGCGTGCTTCTGGTTGCCGAGCAGGCGACGGAAGGGGTGAAGGAAGCGCTCGACACCATCGGCAAGCTGATCGAACTTTCCGATGCCCAGAAGAAGCGCGTGCTTCTCGCCTTGGCCCAGAACAAGAAGTTCGTGCCTGTGCCGGTCGCCGAAAATCTTACCTGGGAGGAATTCTCCCGCATCAATCTGCATCTTCCCTATCTTCCCGGCGTCCAGCCGGATGTGGGGGAAACCCGCGATTATCCCTTCAAGGACCAGTTGGTGCACATCTTGGGCTATGTCGCCCAAGTCTCGCCCGAGGATAAGAAGGGCGACAACGATCCGCTTTTGGACACCCCCGGTTTTCGCATCGGCAAGCGCGGCATCGAACGGGAATTCGACAAGGCTTTGCGCGGCCATGCAGGCGCCAGTCGGGTCGAGGTCAACGCCTATGGCCGGGTGATCCGCGAACTGGGCCACGACCCGGGCATCCCCGGCAAGGACGTCTGGCTTACCCTGGACAATGAAGTGCAGCGCTTTGCGGCGCAAAGGCTGGGCGCGGAAAGCGCCGCCTGCGTGGTGACCGACATTGCCACCGGCGATATCATCGCCCTGGCCTCGACGCCCGGGTTCGATCCCAATCTCTTCAACATGGGCATCTCGGCCGAGGAATGGCGAGCGCTCACCTCCGACGATCACAAGCCGCTCCTCAACAAGGTGATAGACGGCATCTATCCGCCCGGCTCGACCTTCAAGACCGTGGTGGCCACGGCGGCCGTCGAGGCGGGCGTGGCGACGCCCGATTATCGCGTCACCTGCACCGGCTCGATCACGCTCGGCAACCACGTCTTTCATTGCTGGCAGAAGCGCGGCCATGGCACGCTGGACCTGGAAGGCGGCATCAAGAACAGCTGCGACGTTTTTTTCTATGAGACCGCGCGGCGGGTCGGCATCGACAAGATTCAAGAAATTGCCGTGAAGCTGGGGCTTAGCAATCCCACCGGCATCGAGCTCCCCGGCGAGAAATCCGGATTCATTCCCACTCGGGCCTGGAAGCTCAAGCGCTATGGCGTGGCCTGGCAGCAGGGCGACACGCTGTCGGCCGGGATCGGCCAGGGCTATGTGACGGTGACGCCGCTGCAACTGGTGCTTCAGGTGACCCGGATCGCTTCCGGGCTCAATGTGAGCCCCCGGCTGGTGCACATGGTGGGTGGCGAAGCACGCCACCGGCCTAAGGCCGAAGCCCTGGACATTTCCGACATCGCTTTCACCCGCGTGCGCAACGGCATGAACGAAGCGACCAATGTGCCGGGGGGAACCGCCTATAGGTTCCGCATCACCGAGCCCGGCTTCGAAATGGCGGGCAAGACGGGCACCGCGCAAGTGCGCGTCTATAGCGAGGAGGAGCATCTGCGCGGCGTCACCAAGAATGCCGCCCTGGAATGGAAGCTCCGCGATCACGGATTGTTCATCGCCTTTGCGCCGGTGGCAGCGCCGAAATATGCCTGCGCCTGCATCGTCGAGCATGGTTCGGACGGGCATCCCCAGGTCTTGGCGACACGCGACATCCTGCTTTTCACCCAGAAGCGCGATCCCTTGTCGCTGCCGACAGCCTACCCCATCAAGCAGGCCGCGCTCTCTCAGGCAGGCGCGATCTGAAATGATCTCCCGTCCCTATGCCATGGCGAAGCGCACCTGGAGCACGGCGGAAAAGCTCCTGGAAGTGAATTGGGGTCTGGTCCTTCTCATCACCCTCATCGCCTCGGCCGGCATCGCCATGCTCTATTCGGTGGCGGGCGGGCACTTCCATCCCTGGGCGTTGTCGCAGCTTTTCAAATTCGCGCTGGGATTCTTCATTCTGATCGTGGTGGCGGCCATCGACGTAAGAGTGTGGATGGACCTTGCCTACCCCGCCTATGCGGTGGCGCTTCTCCTGCTGGTGGCGGTGGACGTTGCCGGCCATGTGGGGCTGGGGGCGCAGCGCTGGATCATGCTGGGACCGCTGGAATTGCAACCCTCGGAATTGATGAAGGTCTCCCTGGTTCTGGCGCTGGCGCGGTTCCTGCACGGCAAGAGCGTGGAGGAAGTGTCCAAGCCCCTCAATCTCGCCATCGCTCTTGCCATGATCGGGATTCCCGCCCTCTTCGTGTTGCTCGAGCCCAATCTGGGCACCACGCTGATCATCGTGGCCGACGGCTGTTCTCTGCTGTTCCTGGCCGGGCTTTCCTGGTACTGGATCACGCCGACGTTGCTCGCCATCGCCACCGCCGTGCCGCTCGCCTGGCGCTACGTGTTGCACGACTATCAAAAGGCGCGGGTGATGACTTTTCTCAATCCCGAGGCCGATGCGTTGGGCGCCGGCTGGAACATCACCCAGGCCAAGATCGCCATCGGCTCCGGGGGCCTTTCCGGCAAAGGGTTTCTCAACGGCACGCAGAGCCGGCTCAATTTTCTGCCCGAGAAGCAGACGGATTTCATCTTCACCAATTTCGGGGAGGAGTTCGGTTTTGTGGGGTCGGTCGCCCTCCTGATCCTGTTTGCGGTGGTGATTTTCTATGGCGTTCAGATCGCGATGAGCGCGCGGAGCCAGTTTGCGCGGCTCCTGGCCATGGGCGTGACGCTCAATTTCTTCTTTTACATCATGATCAACGGCCTGATGGTCATGGGGCTCATTCCGGTGGTGGGCATTCCCATGCCGCTTCTATCCTATGGCGGGACCGCGATGATCACGGTGATGTTCGGCTTCGGGCTTCTGATGAGCGTGCATGTGCATCGTCAGGTCGAGATCGCCCGCCACAGCGGCGGAATCATATGAGCGGCCGCCAACGCTTGCGAAAAGACGTCGGGTTGGCTGCGGTGGGGCCTGGGCGCAGGATTGCGCGGGACTCATTTCTGGACAGGCAAGGACCCCTCTGCTAAGAGGCGCGGCTTTCGAGGCCCTCAAGCGGCGTTGCCGGCCGGTCGCAAATCGAAGGCAGAAATTTGCTTGGCGCTTTTTCCTCGAATTGCAGCCCAAGCGTTGGGTGATTAGCTCAGTTGGTAGAGCAGCTGACTCTTAATCAGCGGGTCGCAGGTTCGATTCCTGCATCACCCACCACATACGAAGCCGGTGGAGACTGGCTCGATGGTCTATTTCGCGCTCGCGCGGTTCTTCACCAGGCGGGCGTCCACGAGCTTTACCATCTCGTCGAGCACTTCCGACTGTAGTCCCTGTTGCCGGGCGATTCGTCGGACAAGACAGTCCACCCGTTCGATATGCGCGGCCCCGCCAAACAGCGCCCGGGCAGCCGACGATGGCTTGGCAAGACCCTCCGCGGCCTTCGCATACTTGTCGAATGGCACCAGGTCCTGCTGGTCGGCTCCCAGCCCCCGGCAAAGCCCGGAAACCCATTCGTAGACCGCCTTCGACGTGGCGACGTTTCCATGAACCGCGTCGCGAATCGGGATCGCTCCATCCGGCCGGATGCAGCGGTAATTGCCCGCGATCAACATCGGCCACTTGGCCAGGGGCACGAAAATCGAATCGTGTATTTTCAACTTCACCGGAATCTCAATGGGACCCTCGCCGGCATCGTAGCGAGCGGCTTCGATATCGGCCGCCAATTCCTTCAACAACCAAGTCGGCGCGTCCTTGTCGAAGCGCGCGGCTTTGAAATTGGTCGGCAAACCTACTTGCAGGACGTTCTTGGGCTGGTCCGGTGGACGGAACGCTTGCGGGTCCGGACTCGCCAATGTCACCAATCCGGGCTCGAAGCCGTTCCACACCGAAGGATCGGTATAGCAACTTTGCAAGGAATCGGTCGACAATCCGGGAATGCGCCGCAGATAGGATAGCGGCGGCATGTTCATGATCGCCAGGCATGGAACGCGCGACTGGGCGATGCGCGCCATCAACTCGCGCACGCCGGTGGTGCCGTATTGGCCCTCTTGCATGCCCAGTACGACCAAATCAAAACGCTCCGGCTGGACGTCATCTGGGGTGGTTGCCGAAAGGGTCCCGGGCGACTTCTTGGAGG
>JBOHKF010000395.1:0-1688 GCA_050729015.1 Rhizomicrobium sp.
CTCCGCGTTGCAGGTTCCAAAATCCTGGACTCGATAGCCCTTTTCCGCCAGCCAGGCTTTGACCGCTTCTTTGAATTCGAAGGCGGCGTGATCGGAACCGATGGCGATCATACATTCTCCGGGGTGCGGCTTGCGGGCATTCATCCCTTAGCGCAGCATCGATGTGACGAGCAGGCCCAATCCCGCCAGAAAGAACAGAAACATGGCGGCGATCATGGCGTTGGTGGCTTTGGACGCGCCTTTCATTTCTTTCCAGACAAAAACTCCCCATATCGCCGCGATCATCGTGCCGCACTGTCCGAGACCATAGGCAATGGCGGGGCTGGCCGCCTTCGACGCAACAAAATTGGAAGTGACTCCAATGCCGTTGATAAACCCGCCGAGTGCGCCGATGGCGTGGAATTTGAACGTGCCGCCGGCAAAATAATCCGCGTAGGTGACGGGCGCGCCCTGGGCCGGATGGCGCATGAGATAGGTGTTGAACGCGAAGTTTGAAGCGAAACAACCGACGCAATAAATGAAGACGCCGGCGTAGGGCCCGAATTTGCCCGGTTCGAGATGGTAGAAATCCGGCGAGAGGGACTTTTGCACGAGAAAATAAAAAAGTCCCATCAGAATGCCGCCGCCCAAAGCAAGAAGGATTCCGGTCCGCGCCTTGCCCGGCGCGGCTGTCGAGCCCTGCACATTGCGATAGGCTAGCGAATCCAGCACAATGGCCACCGTGATGCAGGCGACGCCGGTGAAGATAAGCAGCGGCGCGCCCTTGGGCTGAGCCACGTAGTTGATTACTACGCCCTCGACGAGGGCTAGCCCGATGGCGATGGGGTAAGCGATGGCCATGCCCGCCAGGTCCAGCGCCGCCATGAACAGCATGTTGGCCAGGTTGAAGACCGCGCCGCCGAGCAGCGCCCATCCATAGCTGCCGGCGCTCGCCTGCGCCAGGTCCGCGAACAGCGTCCTTCCCTCGCTGCCCAGCGACCCGAACGTGAGGCCGATCAGCAGCGCCGTCAGCACGTAGCCGATGGCCTGGTCCCAATAAAACAGCGGGAAGGAATAGGACTTGGGCTCCATTTTGAGCGTGTTCGCCCATGAGCCCCAACAGAACATCGTCAGAACGCAAAATGCCACCGCGATCGGATAAGAGTGGATGATGATCATTGAGCCCGCCCCATCTCGTCTACAAGCTTTCGAACAGCGTGCACGGCGTCAGGAATGGAATAGTCGCGGCGGAAAATGCTTGAAGTTCCACCCACAAGCACGGTCGCTCCTGCAGCGACCATGGCGGGAATATGCTCGAAACTGACGTTGCCGTCCACCTGGATGTCGACGTTCTCATGCCCCGAGGTTTCGAGCTTCCGCCGGACATCGCCGATTTTGCGAAGCATGGAAGGGATGAGGCTCTGGCCGGCCGCGCCCGGATTTACGGTCATCACGGTCACCAGATCGACGTCATCCAGGATGTAATCGAGGCACGCGACGGGCGTGGCGGGGTTCAGAGCGATGCCGGGCCTGGCGCCCGCATCGCGAATTTGCCGCAAGACCTTTTGCACATGGCGGGTGGCTTCGTAATGGATCGTAATCTGCCGGGCGCCCGCTGCCGCAGTCCGGCGGATAAAGCGCTCCGGAGCTTCCACCATCAGGTGGCAACCCATCGGCAGGTCGACAATCCGTCCGATCGTCTCCATATG
>JBOHKF010000396.1:0-4238 GCA_050729015.1 Rhizomicrobium sp.
TTGTCGCCCCCTCGGCCGCCTGCTCGCGGCTTGCGAGGATTGTCGCTATCACGCCGTCCATCGGATGCGGCGGCCAGCCGGGTGAGGAGGCTGATCGTCTGGCGAATCTCGCTTTCGGTGAAATCCCCCAACAGTCGGTTCCAGAAATCCACCACCCGGGGTAGGACCGTTTCAAGCACGCTTTTGCCCCGCGCGGTCAAGCTCAACGCCACCGCTCTACGGTCGGTCTTGTTTCTTGTCCGCGCCACCAGGCCGCGCCTTTCCAATTGATCGAGAAGGCGGGTGAGCGAGCCGGCGTCGTGACAAATGCGTCGCGCCACATGGGCGGCGGTGATGTCGCCCCATTCCCGCAGCGCCATCAAGACCGTCCATTGCGAAAAGGTCAGCTCGCGGTCGTCGAACAATCGTTCCATTTGCGGCCGCAAAAGGCTGGTATTGTAGTGGACCAGATAGCCGACGGAATTCTTCATGCGGTAGCGAGGCGCGCGATAGAAGGACCGCATTCCAAAACCTCATGGCCAACCGGGAAATGATTGTTGTGACAATCATTGCTTTGGCAACCTTATAGGCCGGCCGGCGCAACTCAGGAATGGCAGGGGAGTCTTGCCAGCCATGCATGCAGCGCGTCACTCTTCAGCGATGATTTGCTATGTCTATGTGCTGCTTTCGCGCAACGGCAATGGCCGGCCCGTCACCTATGTGGGCTGGACCAGGGATCTCGCCCGCCGACTCGACGAGCATAACGGCGTGAGGCGGCGCGGCGCCAAATCCACCCGCGGCCGGACCTGGACGCTGATTTATGCCGAGAAGCACCAAAGCAAGAAGAGCGCCATGACGCGCGAATATGCGCTTAAGAGGAATGGCGGTTTCCGGGCACGGTTGCGCGCGTGCCCGGCCCCCTCTTGCCGGCGCATTCGGCCCCTGATTGGCGGCGCCAGAGAGCCTGCCGCCACCATTTGCGCCGCCTTTGATAGTTATCGGGTCGTTAACCGCCGATACCATAGCCTCCCCTGGGCATTTTCGGAACTTGCTGGCATGTGCGGCATCGCAGTCGCGGTCGATTGGCCTGAAGCTAAGGCGTCGGTCTCAAACCTGATTGACGGCATCGTCCATCGGGGCCAGGTCACCGACGCGGTCGTCGAACCGCGCGCCAATAGCGCCATGGCCACGCGGCGGCTTTGCATCGTCGACGCCCAACATGGCCAACAGCCCATGGCCTCCTTCGACGGCAGGCTGCTCATAAGCTTCAATGGAGAAATCTACAATCACCAGGAATTGCGGCGCGAACTGGAAACCCAAGGCGTGCCCTTCCGCAGCGAAAGCGACACCGAGGTCCTGGTCAACGCCTTGCAAATCTGGGGTGCGCAAGCTCTGAGGCGATTCAAAGGCATGTATGCCTTTGTGGTGCTGGACACCACCACCGGCGAATTCCTGGCCGCTCGCGACCCCTTTGGGGTCAAGCCGCTCTACCTGATCCAGTCCGGCCAAAGCTTTCTTTTCTGCTCCGAAATGCGCCCTTTGCTCAAGATTCACCCGACGGCCGAAGTGATGCTGCTTCCGCCCGGCTATTTTCTCACCCGCAATTTCTGCCGCCAATTCTATCGTCTGCCCGCGCCCACAAATCTCACTCAAGGGTCGCCCGAAGAGTTGGACCGGCGTCTCGCCAAGGCCGTTCACATCCGCGTTCCTCCCGATCTTCCACTTGCCTCGCTGTTCAGCGGCGGCATCGACAGCACCCTCGTCACCCATTACGCGCGGCAGTTGAGGCCGGAGACTCCCGGCTACATCATCGCCGGCCGCGATGCTCCGGATTTTCGCTACGCCAAGGCTTATGCAGATTTGACCAAGCTATCCTTGCGCGAAGTGCCGTTCGAGGCGCAGAAACCCGAGACGCTTTCGCTGCTCGAAGCCGTGGTGGAGACGGTCGAAGCCTTCGAACCTGCCATCGTCCGGCCCGGTCTCTATGGCTATCTGCTGGCCCGTAAGGTCCATCAGGACGGCTTTCGGGTCGCACTTTGCGGCGAGGGCGCTGACGAGTTGTTCGCGGGCTATGGCCCGCTCGAACATTGCTTCGGGCAAAGTCACCTGCTCGGCCGCCACGTCCAGGAGCAATGTCTGAGCATGATGCATCGCGCCAACCTTCAACGCCTGGACCGCACGTCGATGCGCTTCGCGTTGGAGGTCCGCGAGCCCTTCCTGGATCCGGATGTGGTGGACTACGCCATCGGCCTGGATGCGCCGGCCCTGCTCAAGACGGTGGCGGGCTTTCCCCAAGGCAAGCAACCCTTGCGGGCCCTCTATGACCTTTATCCGCAACAGCTTCCCAGCCTCATCCGCGACCGCAAGAAGGTCCATTTCGACGAAGGCGCCGGGATCGGATCGGAAACCAGCGGCTGGCGCGGTCTCTTCGAGGAGGCGGTCGGCGACGCGGAGTTCGAAGACGGCAGGAAGCAATTCGCGGGCTTCGACCTCGCCGACAAGGAGGAATTCTTCTATTTGCGCGCCCTGTCTCGCGCCATGGACGTGACGCGCGTGACGCATCTCAAATCGCGCACCAGGCTTTACGTGCCCGAAGGAACGCGATCCCTGCCGGAAGCGATGACGCGGATCACGCCCCGGAGTGTCGGAATCGGTGCCGGAATCGGCGCCTGAATCCCCGCCGACGCGTAACGCGCAGAGTTTTGCGGCTTTTGCTATTCGGCGGCGATCCGGCTGCGCCTGTCAAAAGCCTCCCACACCCCGCCTTCGCCGTCCCAAACCCCGCGCGACGCGCCTTTGGAATATTCCGTGGCGCGCTGTTCAAAGAAATTCGCGTGTTCGACGCCGTTCAATATCTCAACCAGCCAGGGCAGGGGATGGGATTTCAATGGCCGATAACCGCTTTCGGTTTCCTCGAAATTGCCGAACACGGGTGAAAGCCTAAGCTGGGTGAGCCGCCAGTCGGCGATATAGCGCACATAGGCCTTGATGTCGTCCGGCACCATCCCTGCGATACCGCCCAGGCCAAAGGCCAGATCCACGAACCGCTCCTCCAGGGTCACCATGGTTTTCGCGACATCCGTGATGTCGTCGCGCACAGAACGTGTAACCGCGCCCGTCTCCTCGTTCCAGGCATGAAAGAGCCTGACGAGGCCTTCGCAATGGAGGCTCTCGTCGCGCACCGACCAGCTCACGATCTGTCCCATGCCGTTCATCTTGTTGTGGCGGGGGAAGTTCAGAAGCATGGCGAAGCTGGCGAACAGCGCCATGCCTTCGGTGAAGGCGCCAAACATGGCCAGCGTGCGTGCCACATCCGATACGGTCTTGATGCCGAATGTGTGCATGTAATCGGCTTTGGCGCGCATCGCGTCATAGTCGCGGAAGGCCTCGAACTCCGTCTTGGGCATGCCCAGCGTCTTGAGGAGCAGCGCATAGGCATCGATATGCACGGTCTCCATATTGGTGAAGGCGGCCATCATCATCTGCACTTCCAGCGGCTGGAAGATGGGGATGTAGCGCTTCAGGTAATTGTCGCCCACTTCCACGTCCGATTGGGTGAAGAAGCGGAAGATCTGGGTGAGCAGCGATTTCTCTGCGGCGGTAAGATGTCCTGACTGCCAGTCCTTGATATCGCCGCCCAAAGGCACTTCTTCGCCCATCCAGTGGGTCTGCTGCTGGCGCTTCCAGCATTCATAGGCCCAGGGGTAGCGTTCGACGTCATAGGTACCGCTGGAGGTCAGAAGCCCGACTTTGCCCGTCCCTATCAGGGAACACGGATCGGCATGTCCGAAGGTCATTGGCATGCCAGGCACTCTTCATAATCGGTGCGGGCTTGAGCCTGCTTGCTGCTTTCCTTTTTTTCCAACTGGCCCGCGAAGCCAGCCCGACTGATGGATTTGGAGCGACAGTAGTAAAGGCTCTTGATGCCCCGCTCCCATGCCGTCCAGTGGAGCATGTGCAGATCCCATTTTTCTATGTCGGCCGGCAGGAACAGGTTGAGAGACTGGCTTTGGCACACATAAGGTGCCCGGTCGGCAGCGAGTTCGACAATCCAGCGCTGGTCGATTTCGAAGGCGGTTCGGAACACCGATTTCTCGCCCTCGCTCAATCCCTCGAGATGAGCGACCGAACCCTCGTGCTCGACGATGGACTGCCAGACCGCGGGCGTATCCAGTTCCTTTGACCCCAACAAATGCTGAAGGTAGGGGTTGCGCACCACAAAGGCGCCCGACAGCGTCTTGTGGGTGTAGACATTGGCG
>JBOHKF010000397.1:0-3166 GCA_050729015.1 Rhizomicrobium sp.
TTCTTGAGCAGCGCGCGCTTGGGATTCTTGATATCTTGGGTTGCGGTCTGCGCGGTGATCACGAAGGGATCGCCTTTGGCGTCGGCGCCGCTGAGCCGGGGATTGGTCATGGTGAGGTCATTCTCGATCGCGCCCAGCTTTTCATAGGTCATCGCCAGCTTGGCTGGCTGGCGCGCCACGAAGAAGAAAGCCAGCACCGCGGCCACCACGGCGAAGGCGGCGGTGGGCAGGGCCCGCTTCATCACGCCCACGAATTTGGTGTAGCGCAAGGCCTCAAGCGAGGTTGTGCGCACGCGCGCCGACCAGTCGTGACGGGGAGCGGCGTCGTCTGCCGGGGGAGTCATCCCAGCCCCGCGCGCAGACAGTCATGAATGTGCAGGATACCGATGGGCTTTCTCGTGCCGGACTCGAGCACAAAAAGCCGGGTGATCTTGTTGCCGTTCATGAACGCGAGCGCCTCGGCCGCAAGCTTCGCGGGCTCGGAGACCTTGGGTTTCCTGGTCATTACGGTGCGAGCTTCACGGGCCAGGAAATTGTCGCCGTCGATGTGACGGGACAGGTCGCCGTCGGTGATGATGCCGACGAGCGCGCCTTCGCCATCGGTGATCCCCACGCAGCCGAACCGCCGCTCGGCCATTACCAGCAGCACTTCGCGCATGCTGGCGTTCTCGCGCGCCAGCGGCATCTCTTCTCCACTGTGCATCAGGTCGCAGACGCGGATCAACGCGCGCCCCAGCGAGCCGCCGGGATGAAGATCGCGATACTGGTCGGCGCTGAAGCCCTTGCGCTCCATCAGGGCAATCGCAAGCGCGTCGCCCAAGACCAGCATCGTGGTGGTGGAGGTGGTGGGGGCGAGGCCCATGGGACAGGCTTCTGGCGCCGGCGGCAAGGCGAGCCTCACATCGGCTGCCTGCATCAAAGTGGAGTCGGCACTGCCGGCGATGGCAATCAAGGGAATGCCAAACCGCTTGGCGTAAGTGATCAGGTCCGAAAGTTCCGCCGTCTCCCCTGTCCAAGAGAGCATCAGCAGCACGTCATCGCGGGTGAGCGCCCCCAGGTCGCCATGACTGGCTTCTGCCGGATGCACAAAATAGGCAGGGGTTCCGGTGGAAGAAAGCGTGGCCGCAATCTTTCTGGCGATATGGCCCGATTTGCCCATTCCGCTGACGATGACGCGGCCCGGCGCATTAAGGATGGTTGTCACGGCGCGGGCGAATTCGCCGTCCAGGGCTAGACCCAGGGCGGTGAGGGCATCGCCGGCGAAACGCAAGACCCGCCGGGCGGTGGCAAGGTCCGAGCTTTCGCCGCCGCCGGGCACCGCTTTGAGCTTGGTTTTGACCGGCGCCATGGAATCCTTGATGACCGTGGAAAGGGAACTCGCGCTCCGCTCCCCGCTTTTTCCCGACACGCGAATTTCGTGCCAAATTTTGGCTTATTGGGGGCGGCCCTGCAAGGCATTGCTGGACCGCGCTTGCCTTTACCCCCATGGCCCGCCTCCACGGTAAGTGGCGAGGGGAAAAGCCTCCGCACTCTGCCCCGGTGCTGGCACGGATCACCGTTTCCCGGGAATCGGTGATCCGCGCCAAGCATTTGTTTTTGGCGCAAACCGGCGCAAAAACGCTTGCTTCAGTGGGCGAAGATATCCACGTCCTGCCAACCCCCCAAATCCAGCTCCACGCGGAAAGGGAGAAATGCGAAGCAGGCCTTTGCCAGATGCGTGCGCCCCTCGCGCTCGAGCATGGCGTCCAGTGCCACCCTCAGGGCGTGCAGATGCGCCACATCATTGGCCGCATAGGCCAGTTGCTTTTCACTCAGGGCTTCCGCGCCCCAGTCCGAACTCTGCTGCTCCTTGGACAGGTCAACACTCAAAAGCTCGCGCACCAGATCCTTGAGGCCATGCCGGTCCGTGTAGGTGCGCACCAGCTTGGAGGCGATCTTGGTGCAATAGACCGGGGCGCAGACGACCTCGAGATAGCGGCGGAACATGGCGACGTCGAAGCGCGCGAAATGAAACAGCTTGGTGACCGACGTATCGCCCAACAGGCGCTTGAGATTGGGAGCGGCATAGGCGCGGCCGGTGAATTGGACGGCATGGCAGACGCCGTCACCCGCGGACAGTTGAACGAGGCACAGCCGGTCGCGGAAAGGATTAAGGCCCAGAGTCTCGCTGTCCACCGCAACCAGCCTGCCCAGATCAAGACCGTTTGGCAGATCGCCACGATGCAAATGAATTTTCATCTTATTCCCCATGTGCAGGCCGGACAATAAGCATCCCACCCCGCCAATGCCAGCGATCCGCTATATAATGTGCAGATGTTTCAATCGGTCCGCACCTCGTGGAAGCAGAATCGCCTGGGTCTTGCCGGTTCGTTGCTGCTGCATCTTCTGGTCGTGCTTATTTTCCTTTGGTGGGGCCTTTATCATCCCGTCCTGCACCGGCCTCCCTTGAAGGCGATGCTGGTGGACCTGGTGGTCGCGCCTCAGCCCTCAGCCGGCCCCGCTGGCGGCTCGTCGGCGCCCTTTCGAGCACGCATCCCAACTGCCCCCAGGATTGAAGGCGTAAAACCAAAAGCCGCGGTCCCGCCACCGGACGAGATGGAGGCGCGCATTGCACGCCTGGCCCTCTTGCGGGCTCCCGACACGGCGTTTCCGGCGCCCGACAACGGCTCCGCGGACGGCAACGGAAGCGGCGGCGGATACACCCTGGCTGATTTCGTGCGCGAGCAAATCTTGAAGCGCTGGTGGCCTAGACTCGACAGCCAGGCCCGCCGCGGCGTGCCGGTGGCCATCACATTGAAATTGTCGGCAAGCGGCATGATCTCGGATGTCCGCATCGTGGACCAGGACCGCTTCATCAACGACAAGTTGTTTCGCGATATGGCGCTCTCCGCCCGCAACGCAGCGCTCATGGCCTCGCCGATCCGGCTTCCACCTGGCCAGTACGCCCGGGTCATGACCATCGCCATCACCCTCGACCCGCGCGCGGTCTTACGATGACCGTTCCGGCGTGCGTTTCGCGTGCCAAGCTTTGAAAGCACTCCCAGCCGCTTTGACATGGCAAGCGTCACGGCAGATCTCGCGCCACACGAAATCCCGAAAGGCTGGAATAATCGTAAGCTCCGCCGTCGTCGGCGGCCCCGTTTCGCGCCGCCGAACGGATAAAGAT
>JBOHKF010000398.1:0-2290 GCA_050729015.1 Rhizomicrobium sp.
CAGCAGGGCAATGTCGCCGGCGAGCTCCGCCGGCACCCCGGGTGCGCTGAAGCGCTGGATGCGCGCGTCCACTTCCTGTGCCTGCTCGGCGGAAATCAGCGTCTTGTACGCGGCCCGCAACGCCTCGGTACCGGCGCGATAGAGCGCGATGGATTGCGCGAGGCCGTCCCGGTCGGAGCCTTGGCGCAAGAACCACAAGCCCAGCCTGCGCAACAGTTCGGCAATCTCGGTGTAAAGTCTCGTCTGGGCTGCCGCCTCGGCCTTGCCATCGAGCACGTCTATGCGGCGTTTCAGCGCCTGAAGCCCGAAGGCACCTTCGGCGACCCAGAAGGCGCGGGCGACCTCGGCGCCGCTCGCGCCCGACATTTCCTTCATGCGGGCCACGAACATGGACCCGGCGAGATTGACAACGCGGTTGGCGATGGCGGTTGAAACGATCTCACGCTTGAGGCGATGCAGCGAAAGCTCGGACCTGAATTTTTCGGCCGCCTGGTGCGGGAAATAGGCGGCGAGAGTGGGCGCGAAGGCCGGATCGTCGGCCAGCGGGCTCTCCAGGATCTCCGCGTCCAGGTCGAGCTTGGCATATGCCATCAGGATCGCGAGTTCCGGCCGCGTGAATCCCAGCTTGTCATTCTCGAGCCGCTTGATCTCCGCATCGCCGGGAAGGAATTCCACCGCGCGGTCGAGCCTGCCCTTGGCTTCGAGGGCGCGGATGAAGCGACCGCCGGCGTCAATGTCGCGGGGAGCGGTCGCTTCCGCCACCGACAGGGCCAAAGTCTGATCGTAATTGTCGGCGAGCACGAGGCGGGCGACCTCCTCGGTCATCGAGACCAGAAGCGCGTCGCGTTCCTGGCTATCGAGTTCGCCACGGCGATAGGGCCCGGAAAACAGAATCTTGAGATTGACTTCGTGGTCGGAAGTGTCCACGCCGGCCGAATTGTCCACCGCGTCGGTGTCAATGCGGCCGCCGGCGCGGGCATATTCGACGCGGCCCAACTGGGTCACGCCCAGATTGGCGCCCTCGCCGATCACCGTGGCGGCTACTTCCGACCCGTTGACGCGGACCGCGTCGTTGGCGCGGTCGCCGCAGTCGAGATTGGATTGCTGCGCGGATTTTACGAAGCTGCCGATCCCGCCAAACCACAAAAGATCGGTCTTGGCCTTGAGCAGGGCCTTGACGAGGGCTTGGGGGGGAAGTTTGGCTTGCCTGGCGCCGATCAGGCTTTGAACCTGGGGCGACAGCGGAATTTCCTTTGCGGTCCGCGCAAAAACGCCGCCGCCCGGACCCAACGCGTCACGGTTGTAATCGTCCCAACTGGAGCGCGGAAGCTCGAAGAGGCGCCGGCGCTCCGCGAAGCCTCTTGCCGCATCCGCTTCGGGATCGAGAAAGACGTGGCGATGATCGAAAGCGGCCAAGAGCCTGATGTGAGGAGACAGCAGCATGCCGTTGCCGAACACATCGCCCGACATGTCGCCCACCCCGACGACGGTGAAATCCTCATTCTGGATGTCGCGGCCCAGTTCGCGGAAATGGCGCTTGACGGCCTCCCACGCCCCGCGGGCGGTGATGCCCATCTTCTTGTGGTCGTAACCGTGGCTGCCGCCGCTGGCGAATGCATCGCCCAGCCAGAAGCCGCGCTCTTCGGCCATGGCGTTGGCGATATCTGAAAAGGTGGCCGTCCCTTTGTCGGCCGCCACCACCAGATAAGGATCGTCCCCGTCATGGCGCACCATGTCCGCCGGCGGCACCACCTGGCCGTCGGCCTTGAGATTGTCGGTTACGTCCAACAGGGCATGGATCAGGGTTTTGTAGGCCGCTATCCCCACATTCATGAACTGGTCGCGGCTGGGATTTTGCGGCATCGCCTTGGGATAAAATCCTCCTTTGGCTCCCACCGGCACGATCACCGCATTCTTGACTTGTTGGGCTTTCACCAATCCAAGAATCTCGGTGCGGAAGTCCTCGCGCCGGTCGGACCATCGGATACCGCCGCGCGCCACTTTGCCAAAGCGCAGATGGACCCCCTCCATTTGCGGGGAGTAGACGAAAATCTCGCGCCACGGCCGTGGGGCCGGCAACTCGTCGAGCTTCGCCGAATCGAGCTTGATGGCGATGGCTGAGGCAGCAGACTGATAGTAATTGGTCCGCAGCACGTGGGCGATCACATTGCGGAATCGGCGGATGATGCGGTCGTCATCCAGGCTTGGCACGTCGGCAAGGGCCGTTTCGATCGCCTCGGCAAGCCGCTTTGCCTCCTCGTCGGCATGCGTTTTGGGATCGAGGCGGGCG
>JBOHKF010000399.1:0-3350 GCA_050729015.1 Rhizomicrobium sp.
CATCTGATCCGTGCGGTGGGCCATGTCGCCGCCATCGAGAGGGGCGAGCACGGAGCGGAAAACCCGCTCGCCACCGAGGTGGTGAAACGAATCCATTCCCGGCAAGTGCTCTATTGCGCGATCCTGCTGCACGACATCGCCAAGGGCCTTCCCGGAAGCCACAGCGATGTCGGCGCCGGCATTGCCCGGCATCTGTGCCCGCGCTTCGGCCTTTCGCCTGCCGACACCGAATCCGTGGCCTGGCTGGTCAAAAACCATCTGATGATGAACGATACCGCCCAGCGTCGCGATCTTGCGGATCCCAAGACGGTGAAGGATTTCGTGGCGCTGGTGCAGACCCCTGAAATGCTGCGCATCCTGCTGGTGCTCACCGTAGCGGACATCCGGGCGGTGGGCCCGGGGGTCTGGAATGGCTGGAAGGGTCAACTTTTGCGGGAACTGTACCGCGCCGCCGAGCAGACGATGGCAGGAGGTGACCAGCTGCCGGCGCGCGCCCTGCGAGCGGCAGCGGCCAAGGAAGCGCTTGGCGATCGCTTGGCCGATGTTCCCAGGCTTGAGCGCGAGAGGCTCATGGCCCGCCATTATGACGGCTATTGGCTCAGCTTCGACAGCGACGAGCAGGAACGCCACGCCAGGCTGATGCTGGAGGCGGACCTCACGGGCCGGCTCCTCACGCTTTCGGCCGAACCCAATGCCTTCCGCGGCATCACCGAGATCGTCCTCTATACCCCCGACCATCCCGGTCTGTTTTCGCAATTCGCGGGCGCCATCGCCATGTGCGGGGGCTCAATCGTGGACGCCAAGGTCACGACAACTTCGGACGGCTTCGCGCTGGATATTTTTTCGGTACAGGACATGGAGGGCTTGGCCTTCGACGACCCCGACCGTTTGGCCCGCCTCAACCAAACGATCGAAAGGACCGTGACCGGCGAGATCTGGCCGCGCCGCGAGCTCACCGCCAAGCGGCCGCTCAAGGCCAAGGCCAGCGCCTTCACCATCGTCCCCAAGGTGCATTTCGACAATGAGGCGTCGCAGATTTCCACGGTGATCGAAGTAGAAGGCCTGGACCGGCCCGGCTTCCTCTATGAGGTCACCCAGGCCCTGTTCGAAGCCGGGCTTTCCATATCGGCTTCCATGATCGCCACCTATGGTGAGCGCGCCGTGGACGTCTTCTATGTGCGCGATGGCTTCGGCCACAAAATCCGCCACCCCGATCGCATTGCCGCCACCAGCGAACGGCTCAAGCAGGCGATGGCCGGGCCTTGAGGCTTTGGCCGGGCCAAGGCATAACCCCGACCGAGGCAGACATGTCGCATAAACCGCTGGTTTTTTCGGGGATGCAGCCCACCAATACGCTGCACTTGGGCAATTATCTTGGCGCCTTGAGGAACTGGGTGCGCATGCAGGATTTGATGCCCTGCATCTATTGCGTGGTGGACATGCACGCCATCACCCAAGACGCCGGGTATGGCAAGGCGCAGGAATTGACACAGGCCACGCGCGAGGTGGCGGCCGCCTACATCGCCGCAGGCGTGGACCCCGGCCGGTCGCTGATCTTCAACCAGGGGCGGGTGCCCGAGCACGGGGAACTGGCCTGGATCTTCAGTTGCGTCGCGCGACTGGGTTGGCTCGATCGCATGACCCAGTTCAAGGAAAAGTCCGGCAAGCACAAGGAGCGCGCCTCGGTGGGACTTTATACATACCCGGTGCTGATGGCAGCAGACATTCTCGCCTACAAAGCCACCCACGTGCCGGTGGGTGAAGACCAGAAGCAGCATTTGGAGCTTTCCCGCGACATCGCCCAGAAATTCAACAATGACTTCTCCGCGCCCGATTTCTTTCCCCTGCCCGAGCCGGTGATCGCAGGTTTGGGCACGCGGGTGATGAGCTTGCGCGACGGCACCAGGAAAATGTCCAAGTCGGACGAGAGCGACATGTCGCGCATCAACCTGACGGATGGCGCCGATGCGATCGCCGACAAGATCCGCCGCGCCCGCACCGACCCTCATCCGCTTCCCGCCAACAAGGACGAACTGAAGGGACGGCCCGAGGCGGAGAATCTTCTCAACATCTACGCGGCGCTGGCCGACCGTGAGCAGGGTGCCGTGATCGCGGAATTTGCCGGGAAACTATTTGCCGATTTCAAGCAGCAATTGGCCGACCTCACGGTGGCCAAGCTGTCACCGTTGACCAAGGAGATGCGGCGGTTGACAGGCGATCCCGCCGAGATCGACCGCATCCTTAAAAAGGGCGCAGAGCGCGCCCGAGCCATCGCCGGGCCGGTCATGGAGGAAGTGAGAAGAACCGTTGGCTTCGCCGGGTAAAGGGAGGAACGGCCACCGGAGAAGGGCGGGCGCCCCGTTCCCGCCGAGCCTGCGATGCGCCCTTGAAACCGACCGCGCAGCCGCTCCCGGCGGCGCGGCCGACACGAAGACGGTTCTGGTGACCGGCGCGGCCAAGCGGCTGGGCCGCGCCATCGCGCTTACCCTGGCGGGCGGGGGCTGGAATGTGGCGCTGCATTATTTCGGCTCGCGCACGGAGGCCAGAAGGACGGTGGGCGAAATCGAGGCGTTGGGCGTTTGCTGCGCCGCATTCGGCGCCAATTTCGCGCGCGAGGAGGAAACCGCTTCGCTGGTGCCGCGCGCGGTGCAAGAGCTTGGCCCTCTCACCGCTCTCGTCAATTCGGCCTCGCTGTTCGAAAGTGACGATTGGCGGTCGGCAAGCCGCAAAAGCTGGGACGCACATCTTGAAATCAATCTGCGCGCGCCTTTCCTGCTTTCCCAGCATTTCGCCAATCAATTGCCCAAAGCGACCAAAGGCGTGATCATCAACATCGTAGACCAGCGCGTCCTTAAGCCCACGCCGCAATTTCTGTCCTATAGCCTCTCCAAAGCCGGGCTTTACTGGCTCACCACCACCCTGGCGCAAGCCCTGGGACCTCATATCCGCGTCAATGCGGTGGGGCCCGGTCCCACCTTGCGCAACGCGCGGCAGTCACGAGCCGACTTCGCCCGCCAGCGCGAAGCCACCATCCTCAAGCGGGGCACCGAACCAAAGGACGTGGCCCAGGCCGTGCGCTATCTTCTCGAGGCCGAGGCCGTCACCGGCCAGATGCTGGCGGTGGATGGCGGCCAGCATCTGATCTGGCAGACCCCGGATGTGCAGGTGTCGGAATGACCATCGCCAGCGCCGACGCTTTCATCTGGGTGACGCCCGAGTACAACCACAGCACCTCGGGGGTGCTCAAGAACGCCATCGACTCGGTGTTCGCGAGCTTCGGCTTCCGGCACAAGCCGGTGGGTCTGGTGGGCTACTCCGCGGGCATCGCCGGTGGTTCGCGGGCGGTGGAG
>JBOHKF010000400.1:0-5854 GCA_050729015.1 Rhizomicrobium sp.
CTCGGACACGTCGGCGGTGGCGGTGGCGGCCGGCATCAAGGCGGACCGTTGCGATATCTACACCGACGTGGACGGGGTCTATACCACCGATCCCCGCATCGTCGCCAAGGCGCGGCGACTGGAGAAGATCGCCTATGAGGAAATGCTGGAGATGGCATCCTTGGGTGCCAAGGTCCTCCAGACCCGTTCGGTCGAGATTGCCATGCTTCACCGGGTACCCACCCGGGTGCTTTCCACTTTCGCGCCCGAACGGGGCGGAACATTGCTTTGCGACGAGGAAGACATCGTGGAAAAGAAACCGGTTACCGGCATCGCCTATAGCCGCGACGAAGCCAAGATCACCTTGCACAAGGTTCCCGATCATCCGGGCGTGGCGGCAACCATCTTCGGCACCTTGGCCGATGGCGGCGTCAATGTGGACATGATCGTGCAGAATGTCTCCGAAGACGGGAAAGAGACGGACCTCACTTTCACGGTCGCAAGAGGAGATCTGGCCCGGGCGCTGGCGGCAGTGGAAACCCATGCCAATGCGATCGCCTATCGTCACCTCACTTCCGACTCCACCGTCGCCAAGATTTCCATCATCGGCATCGGAATGCGCGCCCATCCCGGCGTCGCCAAGACGATGTTTCGCACCCTGTCCGACAAGGGTATCAACATCCAGGTGATCTCCACTTCGGAAATCAAGGTGAGCGTCCTGATCGACGAGGAATATGTGGAATTGGCGGTGCGGGCGCTGCACTCCGCCTACGGCCTGGACCACGGCTGAGGCTGGTCATCCGGGGCCACCCGTGTATCTTGGCCGGATCGTGCCATTCTGGAATTGAGCTTATGTCTTCGGCCGGTGGTCCCCGCCTGCTCTTGCGCCGCCTGCGGCAAATCATGGCGGAACAGACCAGTGCTCAGATGCGGCTGGACAAGCTGGTCAAGCTGATCGCCTCCAACATGGTGGCGGAAGTCTGCTCCATCTATCTTCGCCGCGCCGGCAAACTCTTGGAGTTGTTCGCCACCGAGGGATTGAACCGGGCCGCCGTCCACAATACCCGCTTGCGCGAAGGCGAGGGCCTGGTGGGTCTGGTGGCGGAAACCGCCGAGGCGGTGAATCTTTCCGACGCGCCTTCCGATCCGCATTTCTCCTACCGGCCGGAAACCGACGAGGATCCTTACCGGACGTTTCTGGGCGTGCCCATCGTGCGGGGCGGGCAGGTCTTTGGGGTGTTGACCGTCCAAAACAAGGCCGAACGCGCCTACGCGGAAGAGGAAGTCGAGGCGCTGCAGACGGTGGCCATGGTGCTGGCCGAAGTGGTGGCGCAGGGCGGATTCTTCAATATTGCCGAACTTGACGAGCCCGAACTCAGCGTCGACCGGCCGCGCCGATTCACCGGCGAGGGACTCTCTGAAGGGGTGGTGGTCGGGCGCGTGGTGCTGCACGAACCGCGGGTGAAGGTCGAGCGCATGATCGCCGACAATCCGGGCGAGGAGTTGAAGCGACTGGAAGACGCGATCGCCTCCTTGCGCGAGAGCGTGGACCAGATGCTCGTCTCCTCCGAAGTGAGCCTCACCGGCGAAGGCCGCGAAGTGATCGAGGCCTACCGGTTGTTCGCCTATGACCAGGGCTGGCGCCAGCGCATCCGCGATGCGGTGCGCACCGGCTTGACGGCGGAAGCGGCGGTCGAGCGGGTTCAGGACGAGACGCGCATCAGGGTCCAGCGGCTAGGCGACCCATTGCTCAGGGAACGCGCTCACGATCTCGACGACTTGGCGCGACGCCTGCTCCGCCATCTCGGCGGCGACGGCCGGCCGGAAGGCGCGCTTCCCCCTGACGCCATTCTTGTCGGCCGCAACATGGGACCGGCGGAACTTCTCGATTACGGCCGGGGCAAATTGCTGGGCATGGCGCTCGAAGATGCCGCTACGACTTCGCACGTCGCGATCGTGGCGCGCTCGATGGGCCTGCCGCTGGTGTCGTCGCTTGCTGGCATTGCCGATAGCGCGCGCTTTGGCGACGGCATCGTGGTGGACGGCGAAACCGGGGAAGTGCATTTGCGCCCTCCCGCCGGGATCGTCGCCGCTTTCGAAGAAAAGCGGAAATTGCGCCTCCAGCTTCAGGCGCGCTTCGCCGCGGTCCGCGACTTGCCGTCCGTCACGCGCGATGGCGTGCCCATCAAGCTGATGATGAATGCCGGGCTCGAACTCGACATGCCGCACTTGAAGGAGTCCGGTGCCGATGGCATCGGCCTGTTCCGCACCGAGCTGCAATTCATGCTGGGCGAAACCATGCCTAGGCTCTCGGACCAATACGCCTTCTACAAATTGATCGTCGATTCCGCTGGCGACAAGCCGGTGGTTTTCCGCACCCTCGATCTCGGCGGCGACAAGGTGCTGCCCTATGCGCGTTGGGAGCGGGAGGAAAATCCCGCGCTGGGATGGCGCGCCATCCGCATCGCGTTGGATCGTCCCGCCCTCTTGCGCTACCAGGCGCGGGCGCTGCTGATGGCGTCGGCGGGACGCACGCTTCGTATCCTGCTTCCCATGGTCAGCGACGTGGATGAATTCAACCGCGCGCGCGCGCTGATCGATCGCGAACTCGAGCGCGCCAGGCTGATGGATCGTACGCGTCCCACTCAGGTCCTGGTGGGAGCGATGCTGGAGGTCCCGGCATTGGCCTTCATGCTGCCGCAACTGATGCGCTCGGCCGACTTCGTTTCCATCGGCTCCAACGATCTTTTCTCTCTGGCATTTGCGGTGGATCGCACCAATCCCCGCGTGGCGCGCCGTTACGACAATCTCAATCCCGCCTCGCTCACCATGGTCCGGCTGATCGTCAGGAGCGCGGCGGAGAGTTCCGGCGATCTTTCGCTTTGCGGCGAGATGGCGGGCCGGCCCTTGGATGCAATGGCGATGCTGGGCTTGGGAATCCGCACCCTCTCCATGCAACCCGGGCAGATCGGACCCATCAAGCTGATGATCCGCAGCCTCAATCTGGGGGAGGTGGCCGCCTTCGTGGACCGGCTCTGCGGGCGCACCGACCACTCACTGCGCACGCGGCTTTCGGCGTTCGCGGCCGAGCGGGGAATCCTGCTCAAATAGCGGCAAATCCCACGCTTCCTCCAAGGCCGCCTTCCAGGAATTACCCGGGGTTCCGGCCTTTGCCTTGACCTTGGGTTGTCGTCGGCGCGAATTCCGTTAGGATGCGAAAGCCCCTTGTTTCGCTTAAGAAAGTTCGGAATTCAGGTTCCCGCTCCAGATGACGAAAGTGACACAATTGAGCCTCGACGGAGAAGGCAGTCGCCGACGCATTCATCTTCGGGAAATTTCCGGCGACAGTGAGGCCCCACTGGAAACGGTGGGACAGGACCTCCGCACCGCCCGGCTGAGGCGCGGGGAAGACCTCGCCACGGTCTCGCGCGCCCTCAAGATTCGAAAAGAACATCTCGATGCGGTCGAGGAAGGCCGGGTCGATAATCTTCCGGGCAAGACCTACGCCATCGGCTTTGTCCGCACCTATGCCGCCTATCTGGGGCTCGACGTGTCTGCGATGGTGGAACGATTCAAGGATGAGATTTCGGGTCGGCATGACGAGCATGCGTCGAACGTGTCGCCAATCCCCGATGACGAGAGCCGGCGGCTGCCCTATGGCTGGCGCATCGTAGCGTTGATCGTGATGCTGCTTCTGGGCTATGGCGCCTGGCATTTGTTTTCCACCGGAACGACGCAAGAAAGCGTGCCGCCGGCGCCGCAGATCAATCCTCCCAAAGCCGCGGCCGCCACCCCTAGGAGGGCGGTTGCGGCGGTTGCCCAAACCGCTCCCGCGAGCATACCCGGGGCGCCGGCTATCCCGCCCACCGCCGTCAAAACCGCCTCCAAGGCCGCCGCCGCGGTGCCCGGTCAAACCCCGCCCCAATCCCAGGCCGGGCCGCGGGAGGATGGCTCCGCCGGCGCCGGCACGACCTATGGCGCGCAGAACAAGGGAACCCGCGTGATTCTTCGCGCAGAGGGCGACACCCGCCTTACGGTGAAGGGTGCGGATGGCTCGACCTATCTTAATCGGGACCTCAAGGCCGGCGATTCCTATCTGGTGCCCAATCAGCCGGGCGCCTATCTGGAAACCAGCAATGCCGGGGCGCTGGAAGTATATCTGGACGGCCAGGCGCTCGGTCGCGTGGGCCAGAATCAGGAAATTTTGGGCCATGTTTCACTCGATCCCCAGTCTCTGGTAGACCGGTTCGACGCCCATTAAGGACGGACCATGAGCATCCGCGCATACCGCGACATTCACCGGCGCAAATCGCGCCAGATCATGGTGGGCAATGTGCCGGTGGGCGGCGGCGCGCCGATCTCGGTCCAGACCATGACCAACACCATCACCGGCGACGCCCGTGCCACGATCGATCAGATCCGCGGCATCGAGGACGCGGGCGCCGACATCGTGCGGGTTTCCTGTCCCGATGAGGACGCCACAAGGGCGCTGATGGCCATCACCAAGGCGGCGCGCATCCCGGTGGTTGCCGACATCCACTTTCATTATAAGCGGGCCATCGAGGCCGCCGTCTCCGGCGCCGCCTGCTTGCGGATCAACCCGGGCAATATCGGCAATGCGGGCCGGGTTCGCGATGTGGTCCAGGCGGCCAAGGATCACGGCTGTTCGATGCGGATCGGGGTGAATGCCGGCTCGCTCGAACCGGATTTGCTGGAGCGCTATGGCGAGCCTTGCCCGGAGGCGATGGTCGAATCTGCCCTCAACCACGCCAAGATTCTCGACGATCTCGACTTCCATGAATACAAAATCTCGGTGAAAGCATCCGATCCGTTCCTCGCGGTCGCCGCCTACCAGGCGTTGGCGGAAGCTACAGACTGTCCCATCCATCTGGGAATCACCGAGGCCGGCGGCATGATCACCGGAACGGTGAAATCCTCCATCGGCATGGGCATGCTGCTTTGGAGCGGTATTGGCGACACGATCCGAGTCTCGCTCTCCGCCGAGCCGGTGGAAGAGGTGCGGGTAGGTTTCGATATCCTGAAGGCACTCAATTTGCGCCATCGCGGCGTCAATATCGTCTCCTGCCCCTCGTGCGCGCGCCAGGGCTTCAACGTGATCGAAACCGTGCGAATCCTTGAAGACCGGCTCAAGCACATCGCCACGCCCATGTCGCTGTCCATCATTGGCTGCGTGGTCAACGGTCCGGGAGAGGCGCGGGAGACCGATTTGGGCTTCACCGGGGGGGGGGCCGGCAAAGGTCACGGCCAAATCTATCTCAATGGCAAGCCCAGTTACCGGCTCGACAATGTGGACCTGGTGGACCACGTCGTCGCCCTTTGCGAAAAGAAGGCGGCCGAAATCGAAGCCGAGCGCAACGGCGCCGCCAAGCCGGAGCCGCTCGAAGCCGCCCAATAGCCTCATGCCTCGCCGGACGAGCATGGCGCCGATCCCGAACCGGATCAGGGACCGCCGCCCGGTTCGCGCCCGGCCGGCACGAATTATAGGGTCTCCGGAATGATTCCCACCGCCAAGCTGGACCGTCTCATCGACCGTCATGCCGCGATCGAGAGCGAACTGGCGTCGGGCGCAACGGGATCGCATTTCGTCAAGCTCGCGCGCGAGCACGCCGAGCTCTCGCCGGTGATCGAGACCGCGCGCGCCTGTCGGACGGTGCTGGCCGAACTCGAAGATGCCACAGCCCTTATCTGCGATCCCTTGAGCGACGGGGCGATGCGGGCCATGGCGGAAGAGGAACGCGCCCGTCTCAAGGAAAAGCTCGCCGAGTTGGATCACCGGCTGAAACTCCAACTGAT
Source organism: Rhizomicrobium sp. (assembly GCA_050729015.1). GTDB lineage: Bacteria > Pseudomonadota > Alphaproteobacteria > Micropepsales > Micropepsaceae > Rhizomicrobium. Next base: position 5,794 of record JBOHKF010000400.1, read on the forward strand.
GCCGAAGGATGCGATGGATGCGTCCTCGGCGATCGTGGAAATCCGCGCCGGCACCGGCGGC
>JBOHKF010000401.1:0-2421 GCA_050729015.1 Rhizomicrobium sp.
GGGTCAGGCCCTGTTACAAGCGCATCGACACCTGCGCCGCCGAATTCCGCGCCCTCACGCCATACATGTATTCGACCTATGAAATGCCCCTGGCGGGACGTACCACCTGCGAGGCCGATCCCAGCGACAAACGCAAAGTGATCATCCTGGGCGGGGGGCCCAACCGGATCGGCCAAGGCATCGAGTTCGACTATTGCTGCTGCCACGCGGCTTTTGCCCTGTCGGACCGAGGATTCGAGACCATCATGGTCAATTGCAATCCCGAAACCGTTTCCACCGACTATGACACCTCGGACCGGCTCTATTTCGAGCCGCTCACCGCCGAAGACGTGCTCGAAATCGTGGCCAAGGAACGGGAAAAGGGCCGGCTCGAGGGCGTGATCGTCCAGTTTGGCGGCCAGACGCCGCTCAAGCTGGCCAACATCCTGCGCGATGCGGACGTTCCCATTCTGGGCACCAGCGCCGATGCCATCGACCTGGCCGAAGACCGCAAGCGCTTCCAGAAGCTCCTGACCGATCTTCGCCTGAAGCAGCCCCGCAATGCCACCGCCATGACCGCGGAAGAAGCGATCCACGCCGCAGCCGAGATCGGCTATCCGGTGATTCTGCGCCCCTCCTACGTGCTGGGCGGGCGCGGAATGGTGGTGGTGGCCGACGAGGCCCAGCTCAAGGAGCAGGTGGCGTCGGGCGAACTGTTCCGCATTTCCGGCGACAATCCGGTTCTGATAGACGGCTTTCTCAATCGCGCCACCGAAGTTGATGTCGATGCGATCGCCGATGCCGAGGGAGACGTCTTCATCGCCGGAATCATGGAGCATATCGAGGAGGCGGGTGTGCATTCGGGCGACTCGGCCTGCTCGCTACCGCCGCACAGCTTGCACCCCACCATCGTCGCCGAGATTCGACGGCAGACCCGCGCCATGGCAAAGGCGCTCAATGTCCGTGGACTGATGAACGCGCAATTCGCCATCCAGGGCGGCGACATCTATGTTCTGGAAGTCAACCCGCGCGCCAGCCGAACCGTTCCCTTCGTGGCCAAGGCGATCGGCCTGCCCGTGGCCGCCATCGCCGCCCGGGTGATGGCAGGGGAAAGGCTTTCCGCCCTACACCTGAAGGAGGGGGCGCCAAGCCACATCTCCGTCAAGGAAGCGGTGCTGCCATTCGCCCGCTTCCCGGGCGTGGACACGGTGTTAGGGCCGGAGATGCGCTCGACCGGCGAAGTGATGGGCCTCGACGCCAACTTTGCCCGCGCTTTTGCCAAAAGCCAGATCGGCGCCGGGACGCGGCTTCCCTTGGGAGGCACGGTCTTCATCTCGGTCAAGGATGCGGACAAGGACTTGATCGTGGCCCCGGCGCGGGACTTGGTTCAAATGGGTTTCGCGCTACTGGCCACCGGCGGTACCGCCAGGGCGCTCGCCAAAGCGGGGCTGCCGGTCGCCACCATCAATAAGGTGACGGAAGGCCGGCCCCATGTCGTGGACGCCCTCAAAAATGGAGAAATCCACCTCGTCTTCAACACCACCGAAGGCGCCCAGGCGCTGGCCGACAGTTCCTCGATCCGCCGCGCCGCACTGACCCTCAAGGTCCCCTATTACACCACCGTCGCCGGGGCGATGGCCGCCAGCGAGGCCATCGCCGCCCTCAAAGGGCAATCCCTTGAAGTCGCCCCGCTCCAGTCTTACAATTTCGGGCTGGCAATCTGAGAATTGGGTGACCCGGTCTTGGGAAACCCACGCAACATCAAAGTATTACGAAAAGCTTTCAGGGCCCGCTCCGGAACAAGAAGGCCGGAAGAGGGTTCTTTTGGCCCAACGGGATTCGACGGCGATGGAAAAAATTCCTATGACGGCTGCCGGCTACAAGGCCTTGGAAGACGAGTTGAACCGGCTCAAGAACCAGGACCGCCACGACGTCATCAAGGCGATCTCGGAAGCCCGCGCCCATGGCGACCTTTCGGAGAATGCGGAATACCATGCCGCCAAGGAGCGCCAGAGCTTCATCGAGGGCCGCCTTCTGGAGTTGGAAGACCAGCTTGGCCGCTCCGAAGTGATTGATATCAGCAAATTGTCCGGCACCAGCGTGAAGTTCGGCGCCACAGTTACCTTGGTGGACGAGGATACGGACGAAAAGCGCAAATATCAGATCGTGGGGGATGTGGAATCCGACGCCAGGAAGGGACGGATCTCACTCTCCTCCCCCATCGCCCGCGCGCTGATCGGCAAGAGCAAGGGCGACACCGTGGAAGTCGCCGCCCCCGGCGGCCCCAGGTCTTACGAAATTCTGAAAGTAGAATTCGTCTAACCTCTTCTCAAACGATGCCGAAGCGCTTGACGTGCATCCGGTAGCGCCCGTATTCGGGATAGGCTTCGCTTAGCACCTTCTCTTCGAAGACCGTGCGTAAGACCTGAAGCCCCACCACGC
>JBOHKF010000402.1:0-3289 GCA_050729015.1 Rhizomicrobium sp.
CCCGTTGTCAACGTTTTGTTTGCGTTCCACCTTCACCTTGTGTTGATTCGGCGGCGCCCAACGCGAAACCTTTGCCATCTTTCCTGGGTTTCTAAGTGGGCGTCCTAGCGGCTGGGGGCTGGACATATGATGGCGCACGCACAGACGAAGGTTGACGTTCAAAAAATTCTCGATAATCACGCACACGATGCAAAGGCGCGACTTCAGGGTTTTGCAAAAAGTGCCAGTGTTTTTTCGTCCAATGATCCCCGCCTGATCGATAAATACGAGAATAAATGGGTGGCCGTATATAACGGTGAAGTCGTCGCGGTCGGCGAAAGCCTCGGCGATATCATGCGGCAGCTACCCAAACGCGGCGTTCCCGCGTCGGACGCAATGATCAGGCGTATAGACCGCAAGGAGAGGACGCTCATCCTGTAGTTATGCTGCGGGGGCGCTTCGGCAATACATCAGGCAGACCTTACATCGCAGGTCACCTTTTCCTACCGCACATGGGCTGCGACGGTCCGGTGTCGTTTTTGGTGGATACTGGCGCTGATTGCACGGTGCTTATGCCCACCGATGCCGCAAAGCTGGGCGTGGATTTCACAAAACTGACGGTTACGGAGGAGTCGCTGGGCTTCGGCGGCATCCACGTGGACTATCTGTTGCCGGCAATTGTCATGGTTGCGGACAATGACGAGCATGACGGAACAGCATATGGCTGGAAAATCGATTTGAGAATTGCGGCCCCAAAACCAGAACTCATGAGTATTCCATCCGTGCTTGGACGGGACGTCCTTCAGCATTGGTGTCTGACGCTCGACAAGTCCAAGGGCCTTCTCGAAGCGGAAGTGCGCCATTCGGATGCTAAGAGCAAGCTCTAGCAGGAGGAAGCTCAGGGGCTCAGGTCATCAGCCCTGAGCTGAGAATAGGTGGGCCGGCCATTGAAGTCACCCCCACAACCGGCGCGGGTGTAACCGGTTGTTGCTTCCTGAAATTCCACTTTGCGCTCTCCTTTTAGAGCGCGGTAGTGGGTAGGCCGGTCTTGGGGGCTTCCCGGCACCAAGTTTGGCCCTTTGGACCGTTGCTACCCGATACCCGGGAAATTGCGCTCCTGCTTTAATTGAGAAGCTGGCCGATCAGGGAATTGAGAACCAGCCTGCCCTTTGGGCTAGCCGAAATCCGGTCGCCATCCCGGGCGAGCCATCCCTGCTCAAAGAGGGCCGCAAGCTTCGCCGCGGCCGGCCGCGTCCCCCAGCGCGATTCATAGGCGGCGAGGTCGAGCCCTTCCGAAAGGCGTAAATTCATCAACAGGTGTTCGCGGGCGGCGTCCCGATCGCTAACCGCCGCAAAATCGGCAAAGGCATCTTGGCCCTTGGATACGGCCTCCCGCCAGCGCTCGGGAAGACGGATGGTCGCGGTAGCGATGCGTTTGCCGGATAGCGTCAAGCGACCATGCGCGCCGGGGCCGACGCCGGCATAGTCCTGATACCGCCAATAAAGAAGGTTGTGGCGGCTTTCGGCACCGGGCTTCGCATGGTTGGAGATCTCATAGGCGGGTCTACCCGCGGCCTCCGTCAAGTCCCGGGTGATCTCGTACAGTCCGGCCGCCAGGCGTTCGTCGGGAATCCGCAACACCCCCCTCTGGTGGAGAAGCGCGAACGGCGTGCCCGCCTCGATGGTGAGCTGATAAAGCGACAGATGATCGGTGCCGAAGCAAAGCGCTTCCTGCAATTCGGCGGCCCAGGCCGCTTGGCTCTGTTCGGGCCGGGCATAGATCAGGTCCAGCGACACCCGGTCGAAGACGCGCATGGCGAGCTTAAGGGCGGCTTTCGCCTGGCGGGCGTCGTGAAGACGCCCCAGCCGCTTCAAATCCGCATCGTTCAAGGCCTGCATGCCCAGCGAAAGGCGGTTCACGCCCGCGGCGCGGAAATCTTCAAACCGCCGGGCATCGGCGCTCGCAGGATTGGCTTCCAGGGTGATCTCGACATCATCGGCAATCCGCCAAAGGCGCGCGATTCTGTCGAGAATCCGGCCGGCTGAACGGCCTGCCATCAAGGATGGCGTGCCGCCTCCGAAGAACACGGTTTCGACCATCGGCCTTGCCTCGCCCTGGCTTGCCGCCGTCCATTCGAGTTCGCGTTCGATCGCCTCCGCCCAGCCCGACTCGTCGATCGCCGCGCGCACATGGCTGTTGAAATCGCAATAAGGGCACTTGGCGGCGCAGAATGGCCAATGCACGTAGATTCCGAAGGCCGGGGGGATGCCGAAGGCGGTGGGGCCCGGCGCGGTTGCATTCGGCGCATCGGCCGGCGGCGCGGGCATGGTTAGATGGACTCCGCGAGGATGCCGTCACCAAGCAACTTCTCGAAGGCGCGGGCGCGGTGGCTCATGGCGTTTTTCAAATGCGGATCGATCTCGCCAAACGTCTTCTCCCATCCATCGGGAATGAAGATGGGATCATAGCCGAAGCCCTTTGCGCCACGCGGTGGAAAGGTCAGCCGCCCCCGGACTTCGCCTTCGAAGGTTCGAACCTCGCCCTCAGGCATCGCCAGCGACAGGGCGCAGACGAATTTGGCGGAAAAGTCGCGCGCCTTCCTAACCTGCAATTCGCGCGCGATGCGATCCATCGCCTGGCGAAAATCCCTCGTCGCCCCTGCCCAGCGCGCGGAGTAAATTCCAGGGGCGCCATTCAAGGCATCGACCGCGAGGCCGGAATCGTCGGCCAGGGCGGGATGGCGGCCGGCATGGGCGGCAGCCCGGGCTTTCAATTCCGCATTGGCGGCGAAGGTCGAGCCCGTTTCCTCCGGTTCGGCAAGTCCGAGGTCGCCGGCCGCCAGCGGCTCTATTCCATGCGGTCCCAGAAGTGCCTTGATTTCCCGCACCTTGCCGGGATTGTGGCTGGCCACGATCAGGATGCTGCCCCGGGGCAGCTTCATGTGAGCGCTTTTTTCTGCAATTCGACCAATTCGGCTATGCCCTTTCGGGCCAAACGCAACATTTCACCCAATTGCTCCTCGCTGAAGGGCGCCCCCTCTGCGGTTCCTTGAATCTCCACCAGTCCGCCCGACCCGGTCAGCACAAAATTGGCATCGGTCTCGGCTCGCCCGTCTTCGCTGTAATCGAGATCGAGCATCGGCTCGCCTTTGACAATGCCGCAGGAAACCGCCGCGACATGATCCTTGAGGAGAGGCGTCTTCAAAAGGCCGGTCTTCTGCATGAAGCCCGCGCATTGGGCCAGCGCCACATAGCCTGCGGTGATGGACGCGGTGCGCGTGCCCCCGTCGGCCTGAAGCACATCGCAGTC
>JBOHKF010000403.1:0-2578 GCA_050729015.1 Rhizomicrobium sp.
AGCGGGTGGAATGGGGGCGGATCACGTCGTCAATATAGCCGCGCGATGCGGCCACGAACGGATTGAGAAACCGCACGTCATATTCCTGGGCCCGCGCGGCGATGGCTTGAGGCCCTTCCTTGCGGAAGATGATCTCGGCCGCGCCCTTGGCGCCCATCACCGCGATCTGGGCGCTGGGCCAGGCATAATTTACGTCGGCACGCATATGCTTGGATGCCATCACGTCATAGGCGCCGCCATAGGCCTTGCGCGTGATCACCGTGACTTTTGGCACCGTGGCCTCCGCATAGGCAAAGAGCAGCTTGGCGCCGTGTTTGATGATGCCGCCATGCTCCTGGGCAGTGCCCGGCATGAAGCCCGGCACGTCTACCAAGGTGACCAACGGGATATTGAAGCAGTCGCAGAAGCGCACGAAGCGCGCAGCCTTGCGGCTGGCATCCGAATCGAGCACGCCTGCCAGCACCATGGGCTGGTTGGCCACAAAGCCCACGCTCGCTCCGGCGATGCGGCCGAACCCGGTGACGATGTTCCTGGCAAAAGCCGCACCGATCTCGAAGAAATCGCCCTCATCGACGATCTTGAGGACCAACTCCTTCATGTCATAGGGCTTGTTGGGATTTTCCGGCACCAGCCTGTCGAGCGACATTTCCAGGCGACGGGGATCGTCTTCCACGGGCCAGGTGGGCGCGCTTTGGCGATTGTTGAGCGGCAGGAAATCGTAGAGGCGCCGGATCTCTTCCAGGCAGACGATGTCATTGTCGTAGGCGCCATCCGCGACCGACGAGCGCGTCGTGTGGATCTGACTGCCGCCCAGGCCTTCGGGCGTCACATCCTCGTGGGTCACGGCCCTGGTCACGTCGGGACCGGTGATGAACATGTAGGAGGTCCCGGCCACCATGAAGACGAAGTCGGTGAGCGCGGGTGAGTAGACGTCACCGCCGGCGCATGGCCCCATGACCACCGAGATTTGCGGCACCACGCCCGAAGCCAGCACGTTGCGTTTGAAGACCTCGCCAAAACCAGCCAGCGAGTCCACGCCTTCCTGAATGCGGGCACCGCCGGAGTCGAAAAGTCCGATCAGGGGGGCGCCGTTCTGCATCGCCATATCCATGATCTTGCAGATCTTGCCGGCATGGGCTTGCGACGTGGACCCGCCCAGAACCGTGAAGTCCTTGGCATAGACATAGGCCATGCGACCATTGACCGTGCCCCAGCCCGTCACCACCCCATCGCCCGGTACGCAGGTCTTTTCCGTCCCGAATTCGTTGCCGCGGTGCTCGACGAACATGTCGAACTCCTCGAAGCTCATAGGATCGAGCAGAAGGCCGATCCGCTCGCGCGCGGTGAGCTTGCCCCGCCCATGCTGGGCCCTGACCCGTTCCTTGCCGCCACCGGCCCTCGCCAGGGCCCGGCGGGCTTCCAATTCGGCGACGATGTCTTTCATAGGCTCGATTTCCCCCTAACGCCCATTCCAGACTGTGGGCGCGGACGAAAGCCGTCAAGTCCGTGCAAGTCTCACAAGCCGCACCGCATTCTCCATTTCAAGCGCCAGGCGCCGGGACCGTTCGAGAGCCTCCCGGTCGGCACCCCATTTCTCAGCCTGATAGGTTTCATCCAGGCGGGAGAGAGCGAAGGCCCTGGCGGGCGTAAGCAGGCCTTCCAGCGCCGCCAACCCAAGAGTCAAAGAGCCGGTGACCGAGCTGAGAACATGGAGGGCGATCAGCGCGAAATCATCGCACGCCTCGATCGCCTGCCTGAATGCGGCAAGGGCTTCCGGCGACTGCCCGATCGGAGCCACGCCCTTCGTTACGGCAAGGCGCGCGCCATAACGGTCCCAAGCCCAGTCGAGCCACGCGTCCCATTGCCGCTGATTGAGCGCCAATTCCCGAGGGTGGTCGGCGCGATAGGAGAGAAGGTCGTTATCGCCAAATCGCAGTATGGCTTCGACCATCTCTTCGCGCGCGCTTGCCGTGCCGTCGAGGACAGTGTTGGCCAGGCGGGTGAGGGGCATGCTGGCCGGCCACATGTCCTCGCCTTGAGCGAGCCACTCCTCTTTGAGCGTCTCGGCAAGGGCGCGGCTGGGTAGGAAGAACGGACGCCGCCCGTGGGGGGTCCGGACCGGTTTGCCGTCCAGCAGAAAGCGAAACCCCTCGGGCGTTTCCTCCACGGCGACGCTTTTATAGAAGCGTTTCATTGCTTCGTGCTGCGTGTCTCGAACGGATCGCGGGGGTCATCGGGATCGAAACCCAGAAGCTCCCAGCTCTTGCGCATGTGGGAGGGGAGAGGTGCCTTCACCTGGAGCCTTCCGCCGTCTGGGCGGGCAATGTCAATCGAGCGGGCATGAAGATGGAGTTTATCGGCGATGGCCCCCCTCCCCTTGGCCATGGCGCCGCCATATTTGAAATCCCCAACAATCGGATGGCCCAGATTTGCCAGATGCACGCGGATTTGATGGGTACGACCGGTGAGGGGTTTTGCCGCAATCCACGAGAATTCCCACCCCGCTTCGGCGATCACCAGATATTCGGTGAGGGCAAATTTCGCGTCGTCGCTGTCGCTGATCGCCATGCGTTCCCCT
>JBOHKF010000404.1:0-2322 GCA_050729015.1 Rhizomicrobium sp.
GGCCCATGGTGCCTTCGACTTCGGGGTGGCCGGCATGGCCGATCAGGATCAGGGTGCGGCCGTGGGCGACATAGCGCTTGCCCTGGTTGTGGACCTTGGAAACCAGCGGGCAGGTGGCGTCCAGCACAGGCAGGCCGCGATCCTCGGCGGTCTTGACCACCGACTGCGGCACGCCATGGGCGCTGAACACGGTGACCGCGCCATCGGGAACCTCGGTCAGTTCCTCGACAAAGCGCGCGCCCTTGTTCTTGAGCGTGTCCACGACATGGCGGTTATGGACGATCTCGTGGCGCACATAGACAGGCCGCCCGAATTTTTCCAATGCCTTCTCGACAATGTCGATAGCCCGCACCACCCCGGCACAGAAACCGCGCGGTTGGGCAAGAATCACTCGCATCTGCTTTCCTTCACGGGGCCGCTGGCGAGCAGCCGATCGGGCCAACCCTCCGGATCGCATTTTCCCGCATCGCGACCCTTGAAATCAACCCCACTGGCTACAGGGGCGAAAACCCGCGGGCTAGGTGTACCGTTCCGGGCGCGCCTTGCGTTAACGCAAAATTCCATTGCCTTTCGGTCCCGGCCGGACCAGATGTCGCACGAACTTTGAAGGACCGGCGAATCCGGCCGGGGCAAAATGGGGAATCCCCTACACAGGTCAGGCAGGGTTGACCTCGGCGCGGCCATTGCCGCTAGCGCTGCGGCGGTCGATTCGGTCCTGGAACAGGTCCTGCCCTCGCCGCAGGGGCCGCAGACGCGCGTCCGGGAAGCCATGCGCTATGCCACTTTCGCGGGTGGCAAGCGCTTGCGGCCGTTCCTGGTGGTTCATTCGGCGCGCCTTTTCGGCGTCGCAGATTCCTTAAGCCTCAGGGTGGGTGCGGCGATCGAGGTGCTGCATACCTATTCGTTGGTGCATGACGACCTTCCCTGCATGGACAATGACGCGCTGAGGCGCGGGCGCCCTACCGCCCATATCGCCTTCGACGAGATGACTGCGGTCTTGGCAGGCGATGCGCTCCTTACCATCGCCTTTGAGATTCTTGCAGATGCAAAGACCCATCCGGACGGCGAGGTGCGTGCCGAATTGGTCGCTTGCCTCGCCCGGGCGGCTGGGCATGACGGGATGATCGGCGGACAAGTCATTGATATGCTGGCGGGCGCGAAATCCAATCTCGAGGACGTGATCCATCTTCAAAGGCTGAAGACCGGCAGGCTGTTCGAGTTCTGCTGCGAGGCGGGGCCGATACTGGGCAAGGCAAAAAAACAAGACCGAGTGCGGCTCAAGGATTACGCACGCGAGATGGGCCTGGTGTTCCAGATCACCGATGATCTGCTGGACGTGACCTCGACCGCGGAGAAGACGGGCAAGGCCGTCGGCAAGGATGCGAGCCAGGGCAAGGCCACGCTGGTGAGCCTGTTGGGGATCGAGGGCGCCCGCGCCGAAGCCGAAAGGCGCGCCGAGGCGGCCCTGGCCGCGCTGGGCCCCCATGGTGCAATCGCGCCGGAGCTTTCGGGCTTGCCGCTCTTCCTGCTGGACCGGGATAGCTGACCGGCGTCGGTCAAAAATTGCCGGAATCAGGCAGCAGATTGCTGGCTTTGGGCGTTTCAGGTGGTGGAGCCGTCAGCAAGACGCGCAAGGGGCTTCGGGCACCGACAGAGCTTGAACAGAGATAATGTCGAGGTTTTTCATGTTTCATAGACTCTTGCCGGCCATGGCGCTGGCCTTTCTCGTCCTGGCGCCGCAAGCCGCGCCATGCGCGGCAACCCCCGATCCGGCAGCGCTCACCGTTCGGGATTTCTATGATGCTCTGGTCGCAAGCATGAAATCCGCCGGCACGGTCAAAAGCCGCTACGACAAACTCAAGCCCGCCGTGGACAAGGCGTTCGATATTCCCGCAATGACGGCACTGTCGGTGGGGCCGGGATGGCCACAATTTTCGCCTGCCGATAAGAATGCCCTGACCCAGGCTTTCGAGCGCATGACCGTCGCCAACTACGCAAGAAATTTCGACAGTTATGACGGCCAGAAATTCGCCGTCGTTCCAGAGGCGGTGGACCGCGGCCCGGACAAATTCGTGAAAAGCAGCTTCAAGCCAACCGACGGCAGCGCCATTCCCTTCGATTACCGGTTGCACGAAGTGGACGGGGATTGGAAGATCGTGGACGTTTATCTGAACGGCAATATCAGCCAGCTTGCCCAGAAGCGCTCCGATTTCGGCGCTACCCTGCAAGCGAGCGGGCCGCAAGGCCTAGCCAAGAAGATAAACGCCCTGGCCGACCAGGCGTTGGAGTAACTCTTAGGGACTTGAGTGCCCGCCTCGATCC
>JBOHKF010000405.1:0-9769 GCA_050729015.1 Rhizomicrobium sp.
CTGGAGCGGTATCTGCAACTTTGCGGCCAGGACAATCTGCAGGTCTGCGTGCCCACCACGCCCGCCAATTATTTTCACATGCTCAGGCGGCAGATGCACCGGCCATTCCGCAAGCCCCTGGTCGTGATGACGCCCAAGTCGCTTCTGCGCCACAAACGCTGCGTCTCCTTTCTCTCCGACCTGGAGCCGTCCAACAGCTTCCACCGGGTGCTGCGCGACCAGGCGGAAATTGTCCCTGGGGCCACTCCGGTCGAATTGGTCAAGGACGGCGAGATCAAACGCGTGATTCTCTGCTCCGGTAAAGTCTATTTCGACCTGATGGAAGCCCGTGAAAAGCGCGACGAGAATCGCATCCAGATTTTGCGGCTGGAGCAGCTCTACCCGTTTCCCGACAATGTGCTGGCGGAAGAATTGAGGCGCTTCCCGACAGCGGAGGTGATTTGGTGCCAGGAGGAGCCAAAGAACCAGGGCGCCTGGACTTTCGTCGCGCCGCGCATCGCCCAGGCGATGGGCGGCAAGGTCCACCCGCGCTTTGTTGGCCGGCCGGAATCGGCCTCGACCGCGGCGGGCCTGATGAAGCAGCATTTGGCGGAATTGGCGGCGTTCCTGAACGAGGCCCTGAGCTTGTGAGAAGGGTCGCCCAGAGCCGTCCCCAAGAGAGGAATGGATGAGCATCGAGATCAAAGTACCCGCGATGGGCGAGTCCGTGACCGAAGCCACGGTGGCGCGCTGGTTCAAGAAGGAAGGCGAAAGCGTGGCCCGTGACGAGCCGGTGTTGGAGCTCGAGACCGACAAGGTGACCGTCGAGGTGCCCGCGCCGGCTGCCGGTGCGCTCGAAAGCATTGCGGTTGCAGCCGGCGCCACGGTACAAGTGGGAACAGTGCTGGGCTCCATCGCCGAAGGCAAGGCGGGCAAGCCGCCGTCCCTGCCCGCGGCCCGGTCCGGCGAGCCAAAACCCGCGGCGGCTGGAAACGAAGCGCCGGCACCGGCTGCCGTGCCACCGCCCGCCTCGAAACCTGGGGCTGCGCCGGTGATGCCCTCGGCGCGCCGGGTGGCTGAAGAGGGCGGCATTCCACCCTCCTCCGTGCCCGGCACCGGCCGCGACGGACGCGTGACCAAAGGCGACATGCTGGAAGCCCTGGAGGCCCGCGCTCGTAAACCGGCTCCGGCCGCGAGCATACCGCAAGGCCCTCGCGCCCGCGCCGACCGCGCCGACCGCGAAGAAAAAGTGGCGATGTCGCGCCTGCGCAAGACCATCGCGCTCCGGCTCAAGGACTCCCAGAACACCGCTGCCCAGCTCACCACCTTCAACGAGGTGGACATGACCGCTATCATGGCGCTGAGAAACCGCTACAAGGACGGTTTCGAGAAGAAGCACGGCGTGCGGTTGGGCTTCATGGGCTTCTTCGCCAAAGCCTCGGTCGCCGCTCTCAAGGAGCTTCCCAGCGTCAACGCCGAAATCGAAGGCGACGCTATCATCTACAAAAACTATTACGACGTCGGCGTTGCCGTCTCGACCGAGCGCGGGCTGGTTGTGCCGGTGGTGCGCGATGCCGACCTCCGGTCGCTGGCCGAGATCGAGAAGCAGGTGACCGATTTCGGCGTCCGAGCCCGCGACAACAAGCTCAAGCTGGAGGAATTGCAGGGCGGGACATTCACGATCACCAACGGCGGCGTATTCGGATCCCTGATGTCGACGCCCATTCTCAATAGCCCGCAATCGGGCATACTGGGCATGCACAAGATCCAGCCGCGTCCCATGGCGGTGGACGGGAGGACCGAGATCCGGCCGATGATGTACCTGGCGCTCTCCTACGATCACCGGCTGGTGGATGGACGCGACGCCGTGACCTTCCTGGTCAAGGTGAAGGAGATTCTGGAAGATCCGCAGCGGCTGCTGCTGGAGGTTTGATTCTCCCTTCCGCCATCCCTCGCCCGCGGCGTGGACCCGTTGGACGGGGCGCCCAGCGCCAGCGTCTTTCCTGGAATTTCTCTATGCGACTCTCTTGTCGAGCTGTTCCAGCTTGGCCAACTCGACGTGGGCCCTGAGCTCGATCTCGTCCAGCACGTCTTGAAGCTTGGGGTCGGCAAAGGCGTCATGGCGGCGCGTGACCGCGGCGGCCAGGCGGTTGAGGGTGGTTCGCGGGATGCCGCCCGCCAGAAGGCCGTCGCGCACGCAATCCAGAATATCCAGAAGCTGCTCGCCATGCGCCAGGCCCTTTGACCGGCCATCGGACGCGTCGCCCATGTCCTGAAGCGCCAGGATGGAGTCCAGGGCGGCGATCGGGCCTGGGCCGGTGACGATCTGGGCATGATTTTCGGGCGCGTCGCCGACCGCAAATGCGGCCGAGCCCCCGCCGCTCGCCGCCTTGCGCCTGATGGCCTGGGTCTCGACCCGGCTGGTGCTCTTGATTTCCATGAGCGGGCACTCCGACGCCCAAGCATCGCCGATCATGGTTAAGAAAGACTGAAAGTCGGGATTCGCCGCCCTCTTTACGCGCGGTGATAGGGATGACCGGCCAGGATGGTCACGGCCCGGTAAATCTGCTCCACAAGCAGCACCCGGGCCAGAAGATGCGGCCAGGTTTGCGGTCCGAAGGCGAGGCTGCGGCCGGCCTTCAGCCCCGGCAACCGAGCAAGCCCGTCCGGACCGCCGATCACGAAGGCGAGATCCCTGGTCCCAACATCGCGCAGGCTTGCCAGCATCTCCGCGAAGTCCGGCGATGACATCCCCCGCCCGCGCGCATCCAAGAGCACGACATGGGCGCCCTCCGGCATTCTCGCCGAAAGGCGCTGAGCTTCGTCCTTCATGCGAGCCTCCGCGTCACGTCCTTTGCCGACAGGCAATTCCTCGATTGCGATCTTCGAGAATCCCAGGCCTCGCCCCATTTTGACCGCGCGCCCCAGGAATTCTCCGCACAGCGCGCCTTCCAGCGTGCCCCGCGCCTGACCGACGGCAAGTACGATGAGCTTCATGCGCGGCCCGGCTGAGCCACGTTCCACATGCCTTCGAGATCGTAATAATCGCGCACTTCCGGCCGGAACAGATGGACGATCACCTCTCCTGCATCCACCAGCACCCAATCACCCTGAGAAGCGCCGGCGACGGGGCGGGTGCCGTAACCTTCCTCCTTGAGCCGGCGCGCGAGATGCTCGGCGATGGCCGTCACATGGCGGGACGAACGTCCCGACGCGATCACCGCGGCATCGCAAAGCGAGGAGCGGCCTTTGAGGTTTATGGTGACGATCGCCTCCGCCTTGTCTGCCTCCAGCGAGCCGATGATGCGCGTAAGCAGGGGGGTTGCCGCCGCTTTCCCAGGCGGTTTCTTGCGCCCGCTGCGGGGAGGCGGTCGGGGGCTCTTTTTCTTCTTTCTGGCCCTAAGGGGTTCGGCCGCGGTTTTGCGTGTCAGGGGCGTGTCTCCAATGATGAGCCGAAACCTAACATGGCCGCCGCGGGCTTCCCAAGACCCGACGCCGCGCCGGGGTGTCGGAACGCGCGCAGCCTGGTCGCACTTTCGGGGCTGCGCGCGCCGTCCAACACGATCACCGCCGGCGGGCACGCCAACAAAACCCGCACTTGGCCGAAGCGGCGGATCGGCGCGGCGTTCAAGGAGGCCATGATGCTTCCGGGACGTCTGACCACGGCGATCGGAATCAGGCGCGCCAGATCCTGCCAGCGCCGCCAGCGGCCGAATTGGGCGAGATTGTCGCTGCCCATGAGCCACACCAAGGCGAGCTGTGGAAAGCGGCGCCTCAGGGCGCGGATGGTGTCAATCGTGTAGTGGACGCGCAATTCCCGCTCTAGCCCGGTCACGCGAATGAATGCAGACCCCTTGGCCACCTGCCGCGCGCTCTCCAGCCGCGCCTCGAAAGGCGCCATCTCGCTATCCGGCTTCAGCGGATTTCCCGGGCTCACCAGCCACCAGACCGCTGCGAGACCAAGGCGCTTCTTCGCTATCCGGCTGACATGAAGATGGCCCGAATGCGCGGGATTGAAAGAGCCGCCCAAAAGACCGATGCGCAACCCCGCTGCTACGGGACCCGGAGGGCGTATCCAGTTCAAGCGCCGACCATCAGGGGCGGGTCTGTCCCGAGCCGCGCACCACATATTTGAAGGTGGTGAGCTGTTCGACGCCCACCGGGCCGCGGGCATGCAGCTTACCGGTGCCGATTCCGACTTCCGCTCCCATTCCGAATTCGCCGCCATCGGCGAACTGGGTGGAGGCGTTCCACAGCACGATGGCGCTGTCGAGCGTGTTGAGAAAGGCTTCTGCGGCTTGCCGATCCTCGGTGATGATGGACTCGGTGTGATGCGATCCGTAATGCTCGATGTGGCGAATGGCCGCTTCCAATCCTTCCACCGCGCGCACGGAAATGACGGCATCCAGATATTCCGTCCGCCAATCCTCTTCGCCGGCCGGTGAGGCCTCCGGAAAAATGGCGCGCACCGCCTCACAGCCCCTAATCTCGCAGCCCGCTTTGGCGAGATCTTCCAGGATGGGGCGGCCGTGACTTTCGAGAATCGCGTGGTCGATGAGCAGGGTCTCGGCCGCGCCACAGACCGAGGTCCGCCGCATCTTGGCATTCACCACCACCTTGCGTGCCATCTCGAGATCCGCCTTCTCGTGTACATAAACATGACAGATGCCTTCGAGATGGGCGAGCACGGGGACGCGCGCTTCGCGCATCACCCGCCCGGTGAGGCTCTTCCCCCCCCTCGGCACGATGAGGTCCACGGCGCCGGCCAAGCCTTCCAGCATCAGGCCCACCGCAGCGCGGTCCGGATTGCGCACATATTGGATCGCGCTTTCCGGGAGGCCGGCCACCTTCAATCCTTCCACCATCGCGGCGTGGATGGCGCTTGAGGAATGCAGCGAATCCGTTCCGGCGCGCAGGATGGCGGCATTGCCGGCCTTGAGCGCGATGGCGCCGGCATCGGCAGTCACGTTGGGCCGGGACTCATAGATGAATCCGATCACCCCGATGGGCGTTGCGACCCGCGCGATATCGAGCCCGTTGGGCCGGGTCCAGCGCTTGAGTTCGCGTCCCACCGGATCGGGTTGTGCCGCCACCTCTTCCACGCCTTTGGCCAAGGCCTCGATCCGCGCGCCGTTAAGCATCAGTCTATCCTGCAACGAGAGAGCCATGCCCTGCGCCTTTGCGGCCTGCAGATCGCGAGCATTGGCTGAGAGGATCTTATCCCTGCCGGCACGGACGGCCTCTGCCGCGTGCCTCAACGCCTGCGTCTTCACCTGGTCGGAAGCTTCCCGCAAGGGCCGCGCTGCGGCGCGCGCGGCAGCGCCGATTGCCGCCATCTCCGCGGCCAAAGCGTCCTTCTTGTCGTACAAAGTCATTCCTTGTCCGCCTGGTGGACGGCGCCAGTCAGCGCCAGGTCGTCGCGATGGACCATTTCGTCCCGGCCACGATAGCCCAGAATGGCCTCGATTTCGACCGTGCGCTTGCCGGCGATCCGCTCCGCGTCGGACGCATTGTAGGCGATCAAGCCGCGGCCGATTTCCAGCCCCTTGCGGTCCTTGATGAGGACCGCGTCGCCCCGTTCGAAGCGGCCGTCCACCTGACGCACGCCGGCGGGCAAGAGGCTTTTGCCGTCGTGGAGCGCCCTCACCGCGCCCTCGTCAATCACCAGGATACCGTGCGGCTTCAGTCCGCCCGCGATCCAGCGCTTTCGCGCCAGAGCAGGGGAAAGGTTGGCGCGAAAGACGGTGTGGCGCGTCCCTTGGGCAAGCGCGGTCAATGGCGCATGGCTTTTACCTTTGGCGATAATCACATCGCATCCCGCTCCGGTCGCAATCTTGGCGGCAATCACCTTCGAGGTCATGCCACCGCGACCCACTCCGGAAATGCTGTCCCCCGCCATCGCCTCGACTTCGGCGGTGATGGCCGCCACCTCCGGAATATGCGTGGCGGCGCCGTCGCGGGCGGGATCGGCAGAGTAAAGCCCATCCACGTCCGAAAGCAGGATCAGCTTGTCGGCCCCCATCATCGAGGCGACGCGCGCCGCCAGCCGGTCATTGTCGCCGAAGCGGATTTCCGCAGTTGCCACCGTGTCATTTTCGTTGATCACCGGCACCGCACCGAGATCGAGCAGTGTTTTGAGCGTGGCGCAGGCGTTGAGATAGCGGCGACGCTCTTCGGTATCGCCCAAAGTAAGGAGAATCTGCGCCGCAACCAGGCCCTCCTTTCCCAGAAGATCGGAATAGGCGCGCGCCAACCTTACCTGTCCCGCGGCGGCGGCGGCCTGGCTTTCTTCCAGGCGCAATTCACCCCTTTCCAGCTTGAGCAGATTGCGGCCGAGCGCGATGGCACCCGACGACACCAGTATCGCGCGCGCGCCGGCGTTTCTCAGTGCCGCCACATCCTGGCACAGGGATTGAAGCCAATCGCGCCTGAATCCATCGCCATCGACCAGCAGCGATGACCCCACCTTCACCACCACCAGCTTTGCGCCTGTGAACGGGCCGCTCATGGCGTCCAACCTGCCTTCGCCTTGACGCTCTTGGCGAGTTCAGGCTGGGCGGGTTCAGGCTGGGCGGGTTCGGGCTTTCGCTCTCGAATTTCGCCGGCCAATATCTGCAACAGACGGGCGATCCCGGTGCCGGCCACGCCGGAAATGGGAAAGATGCTTTGGCCGCAGGCCTTCTCCAACGCCGCGCGCGCCGCGGCCAGCGCCGGCCTGGAAAGCGCATCGATCTTATTGAGGGCGACAATTTCGGCCTTGCGGTTCAGGCCGTGGCCATACGCCAGCAATTCGGCACGAATGGTCCGGTAGGCTTTCGCCACATTCTCCTGCGTGCCGTCTACCAGATGCAGGATCACCCCACAACGTTCGGCGTGAGCCAGAAAGCGGTCGCCAAGGCCGACGCCTTGATGGGCGCCTTCAATCAAGCCGGGAAGATCGGCCAGGACGAAATCACGGACGCCGATCTTCACCATCCCCAGTTGCGGCTCCAAGGTGGTGAACGGGTAGTCGGCAATCTTGGCCCTGGCAGCAGAAACGCGGGAGAGAAGCGTGCTCTTGCCCGCATTGGGAAGACCGATCAGCCCCACATTGGCGATCAATTTGAGCTTCAAGATCAGGATTTTGTCCTCGCCCGGTTGGCCAGGATTGGCGTGGCGCGGAGCCTGATTGGTGGCGCTTTTGAAATGCGCATTGCCGAAGCCGCCATGGCCCCCCTTTAAAAGGCACACGCGCTCACCCTTGGCCTTGAGATCGGCGACCAAGCTCTCACCGTCCTCCTCGAAAATTTGCGTGCCGACGGGCACTCTCATGACCGCATCGGGACCGCTGGCGCCCGTCATCACTTTGCCTTTGCCGCCTTCGCCGTTCCTGGCGCGCACATGCTGCTTAAAGCGGTAGTCAATCAAAGTATTGAGATTGTCCACCGCTTCCGCCCAGACATCGCCGCCCCTGCCGCCGTCGCCGCCATAGGGCCCGCCATATTCAATGAATTTCTCGCGGCGGAAGGCGACGCAGCCTCGGCCACCGGCGCCGCTCGACGCATAAACCTTAGCAATATCGAGAAATTTCATCGTTTCTTCTATTTACGGTCGCGCCGCCAACGGCGGCTCCATGACCCGCCTTTTTCGAGAGGAACGCTTCGCGCGTCAACAGCATCTCATGGCAAAGCACCGGGGCGCCTCTGGCGAGGCAGGCCCGTACGCGGCTGCCATTGTGACAGGCCCCCAGCTTGGCGAGCACCTGGCCGGAAGCGGGATTGTCGTGAAACCAGCCGGCATGCACGAACGAAAGACCCAGCCTCTCGAACGCGAAACGCATGACGCCAGTCGCTGCCTCGCTGGCATAGCCAAACCCCCAGAAGGGCCGGCCCAGCCAATAGCCAAGTTCGTGGCCATCGGGTCCAGGGCGAAGTCCGATTCCACCCAGGAAGAGCCGGTCGGCGCGCCTGACGATCGAAAAGGCATGATGGCCTCCACCTTCCGCTTCCTCGCCAGAGCAATTCCGGGACACGCGTAAGCCGGTTTTCTGCGCGGAATTGCGACAAGATAAATTCCGGGAGTTCATCGGGCCCATGAAACGGTGACCCGCTCCGGTCACGAATTCTTCGGCATCGGCTTCGCCGTAAGGATGGGGTACCATGGCCAGGTTCTTCGACACCTGAAAGTCGCCTAGCCAGACCGTCATGGCTTGAATGTCGGCAGGCCTGGGCGGCCGCAATACCAGTCTTTCGCTCTCAAGGATGGGCACGACACGTTTCCCCGCTCTTGTCCTTAGCGAGGAAGCAAAAAGGGAGATGGCGGGCCATCTCCCTCGCTGTCATGGGCCGCCAAGATCGCTGGCGGCCTATCGTTTCAGCCGCCTATTCCGCTGCCGTCGCCATCGGCATGTGGGCCGGCAGCGCCGCGATTACCGAGACAAACGTGCGGCGCTTGAACCCGGTTTTGAAGGCGACATTGCCGTCGCAAAGGGCGAAGAGCGTGTGGTCCTTGCCCATGCCGACATTGTCGCCAGGCCAGAATTTGGTGCCGCGTTGGCGCACGATCACATTGCCGCCCGAAATCCTTTCTCCGCCGAACATCTTCACGCCCAAACGTTGCGCCGCCGAGTCGCGTCCGTTGCGCGAGGAACCGCCCGCCTTCTTATGAGCCATGACCTAGTCCTTCGCTTCCAGGATCGAGAGCACCTTGAGCTTGGTGAAATGCTGCCGGTGGCCGCGTTTGCGGTGGGTGTTCTTGCGGCGCTTTTTCTTGAACGCGATCACCTTCTCGCCCTGACCATGCTCCAGAATCTCGCATTCGACCGAGGCGCCTGTGACGAGGGGGGCGCCCAGCTTGGGCGTGCTCCCGCCCAGCATCAGAACCTCGCCAAGCGCAATCTTGCTTCCGACATCGCCCGCAAGGCTTTCGACCGTCAGGACCGTGTCCTTGGCGACCCGATACTGCTTTCCGCCGGTACGGACGACCGCATACATCGCTTAGTTCCTTGAAAACCATGAATTTTCCCGGAAAAGTGCCCAGGGTCCGGGAGGCGGCGCACTATAAGGATAGAGCCTTCTTCGTCAAGCTGCCGGCGGCCTCTGACCTTTCTGGGTCTTGACCGGATTGAGGCGCGCAGCCAGTGCCCCCAGAAGCAGCGCCAGACCCACCGCCACGGCCACATTCCTGCCGTTGGTCAAGCCGGCGGCAAGGTGCGCGGAAAAAGCACTCGGTCCGGAAAGCAGCATGGCGAATTGAAGCGATTTTGCCGCGGCATCCAGAATCGCCCCAACCGGCGCCACCATGGCAGCCAAAAGCACCCAGCGCCGTAATGGATGTCTGCCGGGTGTGAAGCGCTCGGCCACCAGCACGCCGGAAAAAAAGAAGCTCGCGGCATAGAGCGGCATCACGACGTAAGCCAGGCCCAGGTCGAAGCCCGCATGGGCCGCGTAGGACCGGCCTTCCCAGGCATGGAACGCCAGTCGATACTGGATGGCGCTGGAGAGGCTGCCCAAGCCGGCGGTGGCGACGCCGGTTTCCACCTTGAGCTCGAGATCCAGGAACATGAGACCCGCATACACGATCGCACCGGCAATCGTGGAACACAGCCAGCCACGCACGAGCGTGTTCCTGGAAATCCGCATCGTCACGGCTCCTCTGCTATAAGGCCGCATTATGCGGTCGCTGGGCGACATTCTCTACAATTTCCATTGGGTCGTGCCGGGCGACTGCGCGCGCGCCGCCCAGGCCTGGGCTGGCGGAGTGGGACCGTTTCTGGAAAAGCGCGGAATAAGGGCGCTAATCAATCTCAGGG
>JBOHKF010000406.1:0-4069 GCA_050729015.1 Rhizomicrobium sp.
GCCAAACCGGGCCATGCCCTTTCAAAAGGCGCGCCATCGCGCAGTCGTCAATAATGTGATGGCGGATTCTCTCAAGCCCTCCCGCCCGCGCCAAAGCCTCGCGCCTTGCCAGCATGCATCCGCCAGCGGCGGCCGCCACGCCGCTTTTCGCGTCGTTCACGGCAGCAAAGGGAAAAAGCATGGAAAAAAAGAACACGAAGGCCGGGATCATCAGCCGTTCGGCCCAGGTCTCGCATTGGAGCCGCGCCATCAGGGACACTAGCACTCTTTGTCCCTCCTCCGCCCGTGCCACCAGACGCCGGAGGTTGTCCGGCGCATGCGCGATGTCGGCGTCGGTGAACCACAGGAAGTCCGTCGTTCCGACCTGAAGGATGCCTTGCTGCATGGCCCAGAGCTTGCCGGTCCATCCGGCGGGTCGCGCACTTGCGGTCATCACCGCCAATCGCCGGCTGGAGAATGCCTGGGCGATGGCCGCGGTCTCGTCGGACGACTGATCGTCCACCAGGATGATGCGAAAGGCTCCGGGGTAGTCCTGTGCGATCAGGCTTTCCAGGCTTCGGGCGATTACGTCCGCTTCATTGCGCGCCGGCACGATCGCGGTGACCGACGGCCATGCTTGCGGCTCGGCCACGGCGAGGCTGTCGCGTTCGCGCAAGAGCCAGAAGCCCCGCCGGGCCAGAAGCAGATAGAGCCAGATCGCGAGCGGCAGAAATCCCAACAGCACCGCATCTGCCATCAGAAGTATCCATGGTCGGCGAACCAGGCGTAGGCATCCTTAAGCCCATCCTGATAGGGTCGCGCGCCATAGCCCAGTTCGCGCCTGGACTTGGCGGAGGAGAAATACATCCGATAGCGCGACATGCGTAACGCATCGGTGGTGAGCAATGGTTCCTTGCCCGTCCATCGTGCCAGCTTCTCAAATGCCGCCGCCAGTGGAAAAAGCGGCGCCCGGGGCAATCTGAGCCTGGGCGGGCGACGGCCGGCCAGGCGGGCAATGTCCGCCAGCATCGTGGCCAGGCTCACATCATCGCCGCCCAGGATATAGTTTTCGCCGATCCGTCCCCGCTCCAGCGCCAGAAAGTGGCCCTCGGCGACATCGTCCACATGGACCAGATTGAGGCCGGTCTCGACAAAGGCCGGCATATGGCCTTTGGCAGCTTCCACGATGATGCGTCCGGTCGGCGTCGGCTTGAGGTCGCGCGGCCCGACCGGCGTGGACGGCGCCACGATCACCGCGGCCAGCCCTTCTTTGGCGATCAGCCGCTCCACTTCCCGCAGGGCCAGCAATTTGCTCCGCTTATAAGCCCCGATCACGCTCTCTTCGGTATGCCGCGAGGTCTCGTCTACGGGTTCGCCTTTGCCAGGCTTCAGGGCAGCCACCGACGAGGTATAGACCACGCGCTCGACACCGGCTTTCAGAGCCGCGCCCATGGTGGCGCGCGCGCCCTGGACATTGTTGCGCACGATCTCCGATGGATCGCGCGCCCACAACCGGTAATCCGCGGCGACATGAAAGACATAGCGCACCCCGCGCATGGCCCTCGCCATGGAATCCGGTTCGCGCATGTCGCCCGTTGCCACGTCGACGTCGAGGCCCGCGATATTGTCGCGCCGCGAGGTGGATCTGACCACCGCCCGCACCTTGAACCCTCGCGCCAGGGCGCGGCGGACCACCGCGGCACCCACGAAGCCGGAAGCGCCGGTGACCAGCGCCCAGTCAGCCATGGGTTTTCCAGGAGCGCACGGTCCCATCGTCCGGTGTCCGGGAGCGGCCTTTCGCGGGCCTTTCCTTCCCAGGAAGACAGGCGCGGGTCGCCGGCCCCGGACCGGCGTCACGCGTCAACTCGCGCGGAATGGCTGATGCCATGCTGCTCATGGGGGCTCTCGTTTTCGAAATTGGCCCGGGATCGGCGCTCCGGCAACAATCTACAAAAAGTCGCTGTAGCCGCCAAGCCGGATGTGCCTTTGGGCTATCAACGGGGGCAACTCTGCGTCCGTCAAAGCCAGCAACTCTTCCCTGTAGGCATAGCCGGGCGCGCTGCCGGCATAGGGACCGCTCGCGGGATGAAGATAGATTTCGCTCAAGCCTTCCGGAAGATGCGCAACCAATCCCTTGAGGCGCGACCGCGTCATCGCTCCCGACCATCGAAGGCCAAAGACGCGAGCGGGTGCCATCATGCCGGCACGCCGGAAGCGGCGAGCCAGCGCGTGGGCGAAAGGCGCGGCCAGAAGCGACGTTGCCGATTGCCGAATCGGCTCGATACGGGAAAGTATGGCGGCGGGCTCAAGCGGTACGCGCACCGCCCTGGTGCCGTATTTCGGCGCGATTCTCACGATTGCCGCCGCGATTGTGGGATGCAGATGGAAATGCTTGTGGGCATTGACATGGTCGAGCCCCAGGCCGGTGGCCGCGAAGGCCGCGAACTGGGCCTCGACTTCGGCTTCGAGCTGGGCCCGCGCCTTGGGGAAAAGGAAGATTGTCGCGCCGAGGCGTGCCATGTCGTTCAGGAATTTCCCGTCGCCGTCCACCAGATCGGGGACCGCGCGCGGCGGCAAGACGGGCCGGCCTTCCACCAGCACCAGGTGAAGCCCCACCCTGAGGCCCGGCATGGCGCGGGCGCGAGCGACGGCGTCGGCCGCGGCGCGACCGGAAACCATCAGGCTGGCGGCTGTGAGGATGCCTTGCCGATGGGCGCGCTCCACCGCGTCATTGACTTCCACGGCGGCGCCGAAATCGTCCGCCGTGAGGACAAGCTGACGCAAAGCCCGGTCCTCAGGAAACGATCATGTCTTCCCGGTTCCTTAGGAACTGGAAGAATTCCACGCCTTCGCGCAAGCGCCTGACCAGCATGTCGCGCGAAGTGAGCATCTCACCGAGAATCTCTGCAATCTTGGAGGGCCGGAAATAGAATTTCCTGTAGAACTCCTCGACCGAATTGAAAATCTCGGTATGGCTCAGATGCGGATAATTAAGGGGCGCGATCTGGGTGCCATCATCGGTGAGCAGGTCCACGTCGCCGGCGAACCAGCCATTTTCCTTGGCCTGCTTATAAAGGAAAGTCCCCGGATAAGGCGCAGCCAGCGAGACCTGCAAGGTCCGGGGATTGACCTCCTTGGCGAAGGCGAGAGTCTCCTGAATCGTTTCGCGGGTTTCGCCCGGCAAACCCAAAATGAAGGTCCCGTGAACGACGATGCCCAGCTCATGGCAGTCGCGCGAGAAGCGCTTGGCCACCTCAACCAGTAGACCCTTCTTGATGTTGTGCAGGATCTTCTGGTCACCGGACTCGTAGCCCACCAGAAGCAACCTGAGGCCGTTGTCCTTCATCACCTGGAGCGTCTTGCGCGGCACATTGGCCTTGGCGTTGCAGGACCACGTCACCCCCAACGGCCCCAGCGCGCGCGCCAGCGCCTCGACCCGCGCATGGTCGTCGGTGAGAGTGTCGTCGTCGAAGAAAATCTCCTTGACCTGGGGAAATTCCGCCCGCGCATATTTTACTTCGTCCACCACCTTGCCGATCGAGCGATAGCGGTATTTGTGGCCGCCGATGGTCTGGGGCCAGAGGCAGAAGGTGCAGCGCGATTTGCAGCCACGGCCGGTGTACCAGGACAGGTAGGGGTGAAGCAGGTAACCGCCGTAATAATTCTCGACCTTGAGCTGCTTATAGGTGGGAAGAACCGAAGGGAGCCGGTCCATGTCCATCAGGATTTCGCGCTCCGGATTGTGGACGATGCGCCCCTCGCCGTCGCGGTAGCTCAGGCCCTTGATGCCGGACCATTCCGCGCCGCCGGCAAGTTCCTGAATGGTGAATTCATACTCATTGCGGCAAACGAAATCGATGGCCGAACAGGCTTCCAGACTCTGCTGCGGGTCGACCGCCACCTTGGCGCCGATGAATCCGATCTTGGCGTGCGGATTCAGGGCCCGGATCATGCCCGCGGTGCGAACGTCGGACTTGAAGCTTGGCGTCGAGGTGTGGACGATGATCAACGCATACGCCTTTACATCGTCGGCGATATCCTTGAAGGAAAGCCGGTGCGGAGGGGCATCGATCAGGCGGGATCCAGGCAC